>JBBQML010000094.1:0-10414 GCA_038328885.1 Verrucomicrobiota bacterium
CCGCTCGCGGGCCGGCAAGGCCAGCACGTCTCGCCAGGCCTGGCGCGCGTCGTTGGTCCGACCGTCATGCCAGGCCTCCGCGCCCTGAAAATAGAGCCCGAACTCGCGCGGCAACACCGCGGGGAGCTGCGCTGCTTCCCAAACGGGTCGGCGCGGAAGCCGCAACTTCGAGGCCGGATCGGGATCCGCCTCGATGACCGCTTCGGCGGTCGAATCGGCGGTCCGCGCGGACCACGCCTCCATCGCCCGGCGATGCTCCTCGAGGTCAGCCCGGCACCGGCTGAACGCCCGCACCGCCTCGGCGAGTTCGTTGGTTCCGAGGCTCCGTCCCGCGAGCACCCGGCGCAGGTCGTGGATCTCGGCGTCGGTCGTGGCTTCCCGCTCCTCTCCCGACCGCACCGCCGGGACGAGGCGCGGTGGCGGCTCGAGCCGTAGCCGTTCGAGTTCCCGAACAAAGCTCACGGCCGGTGCCTGCAGCACGGCGTCGTCCCCACTCAGGAGCAGGGAATTGGAGAAGAACGGCCCGCAGGCAAGCAGCGGGACGACCACCAGGGTGAGCCCGAGGAGCGCGGGAGCGAGCCAACCCCGGGCGCGAGTTGCGGCCGGGGAAGGACGACCCGACCCGGGGTTGCGGGAGCGGACGTTCATCCGGGAGGAGGGGGTGACGGCGGGATCTCGAGAGTGACGGGCACCGCCGCGTCGAGGCGCACCCAGCCGATAATCACGGCGTCTCCCGCGGGCAAGCGGCAAATCGCGTTGGTGAATAAAATCTCGTCCGGGTGAACCCCGCCGAGGCTCGTGAACCCGCGAATGCCGTCGTGACCCACGAGGTGCGCGCCGGCCCAGGTCACGCGGACGAACACCGGGCCGGTGTGATCTGCCGTCCCCTGGTTGCGCAACTCGATCTCCGTGAGCAGCGGCTCCGGTGACCGGGACACGATCGCGAGTTCCGGGGCGGGAATACGCCCGGACATGACGGTCTCCAGCGTGCGCAGGCGCCAGTTCAACCGATCTCCCGGCACCGGCAGGCGGTACCAGATCAGCCCCCGCAAGGTTGCGGGACGGTCCGCCTGCCAGTTCCGCACCAACCCGGCCATCGCCACCGGATCGGCCGCCAGTTCGCGCCAGGTCGTCCCCGGAGGACGCCCCGCAGGATATCCCTCGGCCGACGCCCCGAGGAATCGTCCCTCCGGGTCGAAGGCGGCGAGATAACCGTACGTGGGGAGCGCCACCCGAAACGGCACACCGGCGCGCCCCGCCAACTCCACCGCCCGCCGGGCGGACTGCGGATCACACAACTGGAACGTCGCCTCCCCGTCGCGGGGTCGGGCGAGGGAGTGGACCTGCAGCACGAAACCGTCGGCCGCACGCGCGAGCGGGGCGAACGACCGTGCCTCCAACCACGCTGGCAACGCCGTGAAGACCAGGGGCACCGGCGCGACGTCCCCGCGCAGTGCTTCGAGCCAGACCCGGTAACCCTCGAGCCGCGCCGTGGCACAGTCGAAGTCGAGCTGCAGTTCGGACGGTTCGAACCCCTGACGCCGGGCCCCGTGGAGGAGGTCACGCGCCGTCGCGCGCACGAGGCGTGCGGTTTCGTCAGTGGGACGAAACGGCCCCGCGAAAGGACCCACCCGCAGCGCGAGGCCTGCCGGGTGCGAGGGCGGTAGAAACGGAGCCGCCGAGAACGGCACCCGAACCACCCGCGGCACGCCGTCCTGCCAGGCGATTTCCGCCCCGAGGACGACGAGGCGATGGAACCCGGCCGCCCGATTGGCAACGTCCACCGCCGCCACGACATTCGAGTCCCAGATGCGCTGCCAGACATACGCCTCTTGCGGGAACGGCCCCTGGGCCCGTGGCGCGCGCCCGCACCCGGCGAAGCCAGCCAGGCTCAGCCCGATGACCACCCGGAAGGCGATCCTCCAACACGCGGGAGCATCCGGGCTCATGGCCCCCGCCTCACATGCCACCCGCGCCCGCCCGCGTCGCGAGCGCCTCCTTCAACGTGTCCGCCCACGCGGGTGTTTCTGGTGGCGGGCGAGGTCACGGCCGGGATCAGTCCGGGGTCTCCGCACGGTTGTCGGCAACGGCCGCGACCAGATCGGTCTCGCGGCGCACGAAGGCATACACCACCCCTCCCAGCGCACTCCAGACCAGGCTGCCGGCGAAGGCCACCAGTGAAATTGCCACCGCCGAGGCGGCGCTCAGCCCGATCTCGGGCAGCGAAAGCAGGTACAGGTAGAGGTAGTCGCGGACACCCAGGCCGTTCGGCGTCACCGGCAAAGCCGAGATGCAGATGACGGCGGGGACCACGAAGAACATTGGCTGGAGCGGCACGACCAGACCGTAGCCCCAGACCAGGGTCAGCAACTGGAAGACGCAGACCACGGTCAGCAGCACGGACAGGCCCACCGCCTTTGCCAGCACCCCCGGACGCCGTCCGAGCGTGCGGCAGGCCGCGAGACCGCGCTCGAACACCTCCCCCTTCGGGAGCCGCCGCCGCCAGGCCCGGGCACCCGGCACCACCTGCGAAGTGCCCCCGCGCAGGGAGAGGAAAAGCACCGCCCCGGCGGCGGTGAACATCCCCAACACCGTGACGGCCAGGACCACGGTGATCTGGTGACCGGCCACCCACGCGAGATTCGGGATCAGCAGGACGGTGGCGAAGGCCAGCATGCCGAACAGGCCAAGGACGCGGTCGATGAGCACGGTGGTGACCGCCTCGGTCTTGAGGTGATGCGTCACCCGGGCCGCATAATAGGCCTTGAGGAGGTCGCCGCCGGTGGACCCCAGCAAGAAGGAGTTGAAGAAGTGGGCGATGAACGAGATTTCCAGGGTTCGCCGCACGCCGGGGTCGAGTCCCTGGGACCGCAGGATCAGGAGCCAGCGCCAGGCGCCCAGAAGGATCGTGACCCCCCAGAGGAGGATCGAAGCCAGCAGCCAGCCCGGTCGGACCTGCAAGATCGTGTGGCCCAGTTCGGCTGGTCCCAACCGCCAGACCGTGACCCAGCGTTCGAGCCGGGGCAGGGCGTCGAGGTCCGTGCCCTGGGCAGCGAGCAGCGACCGGCACTGGTCATGAAACGTGGCGTGGAACGCCCACGCCATCAGGAGAACCGCGACACCCAGGCGCCAGGCTACCGACCAGACCTGCCGCAGGGTGCGGTTCACTCGGGGCCCCAGTGGCTCTGGATGTGTGCCAGGCCCTGGGGGATCAGTTCGATCGGAGCCGAAGGACTCAACTCGAGCACCTTCACGTGTTCCGGCTTCACGTAGGGCTTCAGCGCGGCGTAATCGATCGACCCGGTGCCCGGCACCAGGTGGTCGCGCCCGGGGAACTCGACGTCGTGGATGTGGAAGCCGATCAGCCGATCGGAGAGGCCACCGAGGTGCATGGCGTGGTGAATCACCCCCAGGTTGGCCTTGATCTGGCCGTGGCCGGTGTCGTGCCAATACCCGATGCAAGGCTCGGTGAACTCACGAAAAAAGAGGTGGAAATCACTTTCGAAGGGGATCTCCTCCAGCGCCTCACGGTTCTCGATGCCGAGCTTCAACCCGCGTTGGGAGGCCTCCTCGGCCAGAGCGTGCAGCAGGGAATACGCCGCCTCCAGATGGGCCTCCTTCCTGGCCTCCCGCTTCTCCACCGCCTCCTCGAGCAGTTTCTCGTACTTCGGCGTCTCGCGCCGCCCCTCCTCGATCAGGTCGATCAGACGGTCGGTGTAGTCCTTCATGTCCACGGCACCCATGTGCAGGACCACGAGCATCGCCTTCACCCGCGCCGCCGTGTCGAGCGTCTTGAGGGTGTGCTTCCAGGCATTCTCGCGCTCCCGGCGGTCCAGCGCAGTGAACTTGAAGAGATTGGGGGCCGCGTGCATCACCCCCATGGGCAGCGGGCAGAAATTGTGCAACGACGTGATCTTGATCTCGCCCGCCTCCACGGCGTCGATGATGCCCGGCAGGAGCCCCAACCGGATCCCGTGGCTCAACTCCGCGTATTCGAAGCCGAGAGAACGAATCTCGGCCAACATCTGACGGCCACAGGTATGCCGGCCCGAGTTCCAACAGGAAGAAAGGGAGTACATGCGAGATCCAGGATTCCACCAGAGCAGACCACGCGGAAAGCCGCGCGGTCCGGGCCGACCGGCACCAGAAAAGACGACCGGCGGGCGTGAGCCGAAGCCCACGCCGCCGGCCGCCCCTAGAACCAAACGCTACAGATCTGCGTATCGGGCGCTGAGCATGGCATTGAAGCGCGCAACCTTCAGCTTACGGCGGCGGCGCTCGCTGGGCTTCTCGTAATGTCGGTGGTTCCGGGCTTCCTTGAGGATGCCTTCGCGATCCACCTTCTTTTTCAGACGCCGAAGCGCCTTCTCTACCGGCTCGCCCTTCTTGAGTTTGATCTCGGTCACGCTGTTTCACTTCCTTTCCGGACCTTGGCCGGCCACGACATGCCTGGGCATGCCCGTGGGATCGACCGCTCAGGTCAAAATGGGAGGGCAGGCTAAGAGCACGCGAGCCACGGTGTCAACCGCCTGAACCGGTCGGTTTCAGCCGCCCCAGGCGCTGCCGCACCAACTCCCGCGCTTCCAGCAGCCCCAAACCCGAGGGCAGCCCCAGGTAAATCGAAACGTACGCCCCGGTCCGGGTCGTCTGCGCCTGGAGCCCGAAGATGTCACCCCCCAGATGCCGGAAGATCTTGTAGGCCAAGGTGTAAACCAGACCGCTCGCGTTTCGCAGGCTCTCATGGCGCAACCGGTGCAGCCCGGTATGCCACTCCTCGAGGGAGGTCCAACCCTGCTCCAGGCTCGGCAGCCCCACCGTCGCCTCGTCCGCCTCATTAATGTGCCGGCGCTCCTGGATTGCCCTCTCGATCCCGCGCAGGAACTCCGGCCCCAGCACCTGGTCCGACGGCGCCAGATGGAAAAAGTCCAGAGCCAGGCCGTGATGCATGGACGAGAAGAGGTGCGCCTGCTGAAGGTTCACGCGCTGACACCACAGCTCCCCGGTGATGCAGGCCGCCAATCCCCGGAAGTCGCACGCTGCCACCCCGACGATCCGGGACGCCCCGGCCCTCAGCAGGATCGCTTTCGGGGATGATCCCTCGGGTTCTTCCGCCAGCCTGAGGAGGTGGGTGCCAAAGGTGACCACATAAGGCCTATACACCCCTCCGAAGAGGTCGGGCCCGAAGTCCTCGAGAATCGCCAGTTCGGCCGGGGAGAATCCCGCATTGCGCAGGTGTTGCCGGGGATCGGTCTCCGGCCGGAACCGGCACAGCGTCTTGGCATAGAGTTCGTCGATGCTGAACCAGCGCGCCGGCTCCTGTTCCCGGCCCTCCCAGTCGGCGCGATCCACGCAGGTGAACACGAACAGACTCCGCAGCATCTGCTCGTCCCCGCACAACTCTGCGAATTCCCCCACCTGCTGCGCGTCGTTCAGGCCCAGGTCCGCACGCATCTTGAAGGAGCGCCGGTTCGCCACCAGGAACTGGGCCACGCGGAGGGTCTCCTCGGGAAACTCGGACTCGGAGCGCAAGGCCTCGTAGTAGCCGGCCAGCGGTCGATCCGACAATCCCGAGGAGAACCGCTCGTGCAAGGGCCGGCTGAGGTCGGCGCGCAGGTCCAGATCCTCCTGGGTGAGCGGGAGGCGTTTGGTCTTGAGGGCCAGTTTGACACCCGCCAGTGCATCGGGCCCGAGCAACGCGGCCTCGATGCCCGGGTCCACACGGTCCCCCGCCTCGCCGCGGCGCTGGACACCGACCGCCCGCGCCAGGGCCTCCCGCCCGGCGGCCAGGACCTGATCGAGCGTCACCAGCTTCCGCCGTTCGATGACCCCCCGCAGGCACTGCCGCTCCCGGGCCACGCGGGCATCCAGCGAGGTCTCGAATCGGGCGTACCCCGGAAAGAGACGCTCCTGGGCCCCGTCGAACTGGGCAAGAAACTCGAAGGACTTCGCAAGGCTGCCCTTCTCCTCGTAGAACAGCGCCGACAACTCGGGCACGGGAACCAGCCAGTCCCCGATGTCGCGGAAGGTGGCCTCGAGTTCCGCCGGGTCGATCGGCACCTCGTAGTGTTGTGCCGCCAGGAGCAGGGAAAGTGCCGCGCGGCTTTTCGCCACCGGGTTGTCCAAGGTGCTGGAAGTCGTGTGCGCGAGGCCCGCCTGCCGGTAGAGCAGCGGGCTCCCCGGAGCAACCCGTCGACCGGGCGTCAGTTCCCGGGCAATCACCGACTTGGCGAAGCGCGCCACCCGCCGGCGCGCCGAGAGCAACCGGGCACGGACCGCGTTGGCGAAATCGAACCGTGCCTCCTCCCCGGCCGCCGGCCCGAGCAGTTCGCCAAACGAGGTGAAGTCGTCGAAAACGAACTGGTCCTCCGGATGGCTGCCCCCGCCGCCCCCGTGCCGTGCCGCCGGGCGCCGCGAATGCACGAAGCACCGGATCCGGAGCAGGAAATGGTACGCCTCCAATACCCGCGGGTCCCCCAGCTCGGCGTAGACCTCGTGGCTGTGCCGAAACCGCCAGCCGCCCATGGTCCAAATCCCCGCCAGGAACAGCCGCAGCCCGTCGTTCTTGATGTCGAAGGCGTCGAGCCGCTCCGCCTCCCCCGCGGCCTTCTCCCAGCGGTCGAACCAGAAACTCCGCACGTGGAGAAAATGCTCGAATGGATCGTAGGTGGCCCGGATCCGCTCGAGGAACCCCCCCGCCAGACCGTCCGGATCATGCACGGGGCGGAGGTCGATGAAGGAGTTCAGCTGCTTCTCGACCAGCCGGGGCACGTCATCGAGATTGAACGGCAGCGGCTCGAACTTGAAACCGTACCGCTCCTGGAAGGCGTCCGTGTTCAGCACCTGGCGCTGGAGTTCCAGCAGGAAGGCGTTGCCGTCGAGGGCATCGTCGAAGAGGAAGGCGTAATCGAGGTCGGACCGCGGTGTGACTTCGGCGCGCCCCGTCCCGCCCAACGCCACCACCGCGAACGGTTTATCGTATCCAAGCCGGCGTTGCTCGCCCCTCACCCAATGCCGGACCAACTCCGTGTGGATCGCCGCCCGGCCGGCCACGATCAACCGCCCGTGGTCGAGATCGGGTTGCCGGATCAGGGCGTCGTTTTCGGCGAGGAACTCGCGGTAAACTTCGGCGGGCGAGGTCTGCTGCAGCGCTTGGACGAGCCGCTGGCGTAGGGCAACGATCTCCGGCGGGTTCGTCACCCAGTCGTAACGTTCGGGATCGGGGGGGACGACCATGGAGCGTCGGTGCGTAAAAATGCACCGCAATGCCGGGCCAGCCGGCCTCCGGATGCAAGCGGCGAATCGGGCAGCAGTCCTCCTTCCCGGAGGGTTCCGTTGGATCGAAACCGCCTCCGCGTGCCCCCTGCGGTCTCCTGCCGCGGGAGCCTGCACGGCTGGCTTGGGAATCTCCTGGACCGTCCGGGGTGTTCCCGGAGCGAGGTTCACGCTAGAATCCCTGCGTGCCGCGCCCCCGCATCGCACTCCTGAATGTCGTCGGACTCACCCCGCGCCTGATCACCGACGCGACCCCGAGACTTCGGGCTTTCCGGGACGCGGGTACGCTGGCGTCCGTCGACCCCGCCCTGCCGGCGGTGACCTGCACCGCCCAGTCGAATTACCTGACCGGCACCCCGCCCGCGGCCCACGGCATCGTGGGCAACGGTTGGTTCGATCGGGACCTCGCCGAGGTCCAGTTCTGGAAGCAAAGCAACCGGCTCGTCCGCGGCCCGAAACTCTGGGAGACCCTGCGCCAGCGTCACCCGGGCTACACCTGCGCCAAGCTGTTCTGGTGGTACAACATGTACTCCAGCGCCGACTGGTCGATCACCCCCCGTCCGATGTACCCGGCCGACGGGCGGAAGTTCTTCGACGTCTACGCCTGGCCGTACGCCATCCGCCCGGAGATCAAGCAGGAGCTCGGTGAGTTCCCCTTCCCGGGGTTCTGGGGTCCGGTCGCCGGCAGGGACTCGCCCCAGGGCCCCGCGGACGCCGCCACGCGCTGGATCGCTGCGTCCGCCGAGTGGATCGAACGCCGTCACCGGCCAGACCTCAGCCTCGTCTACCTGCCGCACCTCGACTACAATCTGCAACGACTGGGCCCCCGGGATCCGGCCATCCGCCGCGATTTGTCGGAGCTCGATGCCATCGTCGGGGGGTTGCTGGACTTCTACGCCGCGCACGGGGTCGAGGTCGCGCTGCTTTCCGAGTATGGCATCACCGCCGTCGACACGCCCATCCACCTCAACCGCCTGTTCCGGGAACGGGGCTGGCTGGTGGTAAAGGAAGAACTTGGCCTGGAACTTCTGGATCCGGGCGCCAGCCGAGTCTTCGCCGTGGCGGATCACCAGGTCGCCCACCTCCACGTCCAGGACCCGGCCCTGCTCGGGGCCGTGCGGGAGGTCGTGGCCGGCATCCCCGGAGTGGCCGAGGTCCTCGACGCCCACGGAAAGCACGCGCGCGGTTTGGACCACCCGCGGGCGGGTGATCTGGTGGCCGTCGCCGAGGAGAACGCCTGGTTCACCTACTACTACTGGCTCGACGACGCCCGGGCCCCTGACTTTGCGCGGACCGTCGACATCCATCGCAAGCCCGGCTACGACCCGGTGGAACTCTTCACCGACCCGGCATTCACCCGGCTGGGTCTCCAGGCCCGGGTGGCGTGGCGGCTGCTCCGCAAGAAGCTGGGCTTCCGGATGCTCATGGACCTCATCCCTCTGGATGCTTCGCTGGTGAGAGGCTCGCACGGCTGCCGCCCCCGGGATTCCGCCGACTGGCCGCTGCTCATGACTCCCAGGGGCGTTGCCCTGCCCCCCAGCCTCCCTTCCACCGCCGTCCACGACCACCTGCTGGCGTGGGCGAGCGGGTCGGGTGAGGGCTGAGGGATTCGCGGGATCTCGTCGACGGCATGCCCGTTTGGCGGCAGCCTGCCTGCAGTTCCTGGCGCGCCTTGTCACCGCCTCCCGTGACGACAACACCCGACACTCCTCCCGCTGCACCACGGCCAGATCCGGAGTCCGTGGCCCTGCGTGCCCGGGTGGGGCGTCTGGTCGGGTTGCTGCGGTCCGGATTGGCCGCCGCCCTCCTCCTCGGCTCGATCGCGGGTGCGGCCGACCCCGCTCCGCCGGGTCCCTCCGGTCCCTCCGGTCCCTCCGCTGCCACCGTCGCCGACCGCCCCCCGTCGAACCACGTCCTGGTGCTGCCGGGCCAGGGAGCCCACGTCCGCCTGCCTACCGCGCCCTTCCGCGGGCTGACGAACGCCACGCTGGAGTGTTGGATTCGCTGGGACGTCCTGGACGGCACCCGGCGGGTGTTCAACTTCGGCCGTCCCTTGCAGGACCTGAGCCTGTGCAGCCGGGACGGTGACTCGCTGGCCGTGGTCGTGGCGACGTCACGCGAGGCCATCCAGTGGCTGACTGTTCCGGGCAGCTTGCGGGTCGGACAGTGGTACCACGTCGCGGCGATCACGGGGCATCAGGGCATGCGGCTTCATCTCAACGGGCTGCCGCTGCAACCAACCAGTGGCTATCACGGCAGCTTCGACGATCTCCTCCGGCCCATGGACTGCTACCTGGGACGCAGCGTGACGGACGCGGACGCCGAGCCTACCTTCGTTGGCGCGTTGGATGCGTTTCGCGTGTGGGACCACGCGCGCACGCCGAATGACATTCTGCTGGGGATGTTTCGGGCGACGACTCGCGGGGAACCGGGGCTGGTCTTCGCCGCCGATTTCGAACCCCCGGTGGTTCCGCCTTCCGAGGGAGAGGCCGCCCCGCAGCCGTCGCCGGAACTGCGGCTCGGGGCGCGCCTCGAAGCCATGGAACTGCCCCGACCCGGGGACTTCCGGGTCGAGGCCAGCTTCGCCGGGGAGGTCCAGGACTCCCGGAACAAGGGGGTGGGCCAGGCGTTCGTGGTGGCGGAAGTGCACGGCACTCCAGTCGCCGCGAGGGTGACGGATGATGCCGGTCGGTACCGGGGCAACCTTCAACTGCAGGGGCCGGCGGTGGTGCGCTTTCGCGCGGTCCATTGGGTCGGGGAAGACCGGTTGGAGGCGCCCGTGGTTCTGTTTTCGGGGAGTACCAACCTGGCGTTGCCCGGGCTCCGCCTGCTGCCGGACCTTGCCTTGGTCCAGACCGGGTCGCGGAATCCGTTCCGGGAGCAGTTGAGCCGGGCGGCCGGCTCGGGGAATCCGGCGGTGAGCGGGCCGGCCGAGGACCTGCTCCGCCGGGTGGGAGAGCCGCCCTCCATCGTCCACGCCGGACCTCCGCGGCAGGACACGGGGAGCAGTTTCGTGGCCGGGCTCCTGGCCGCCTTCTGCCTGATTCACGCCCTGCTGTTCGCGTTTCAACCCGAGGCCCGCATCCACCTGTACTTCGCCCTGATCAGCGGGCTCGGCACGCTGATGAGTGGGTCGCTCTTC
>JBBQML010000095.1:0-10407 GCA_038328885.1 Verrucomicrobiota bacterium
CGCCCGTCGCCCACGCTGGTGTCGCCATTGGCCCAGGTGGGGCACTCGACATAGAGGTAGAAGCCCAACTCGTCCGCCGCAGTGAACGCCGCGCGCGGCGGGGTCCAGGAGTGGAACCGCAGATGGTTCAGCCCGTGCCCCCGCGCGATGGTCATGATCCGCTTCCAGGCCGCGACGTCGGTCGGGGGATAGCCGGTCTGCGGGAAGATCGCGCACTCGAGAGTTCCGCGCAGGAACACGGCCCGGCCGTTCACCAGGATCTGGCTTCCGCGCACCGAGACCTCGCGCAGACCGACCCTCAACTGCCGCCGATGCACTCGCCCGTCCACGGTCCGGAGGGTGAGTTCGAGGTCGTAGAGGGTTGGCTCGAACTCGTCCCAGGGGCGGTAAGCCTCACCCAGCGCCAGATCCATGCTGAAGCGTCCCTCGCCCGGGGGCGCGCCGATCCCCACCCGCACCTGGCGCTCCGCGAGCGGCCGTCCACCCGGTTGCCCCGCCCGGCGCACCGCCGCAGTCCAGTCCGCCTCGATGGCGTCCGGGGTCGGGTTCCGCAGCGTCACCCTCACCCGCATCGCCTGCGACGCGGGCTCGGGGGTGACCACAACCTCGTCCATCCACACCGTCGGAGTGGCGAAAAGTTCCAGCCGGCCGGCGAGGCCGTTCCAGTTGCCCTGGGTGTGGTCGCTGACGCTGTGGGAGTTCACCCCGACCGGGACGACGTAGCGATTGTCCACCCGCACGGTGAGCCGGTGCCGCCCGGGCACGACCTCCGCGCCCAGGTCGTACTCGTGCGGTACGGCGAGGCTGTTCTGCGTGCCGATCAGGCGATCATCGAGCCAGACCGTGGTCTCCCAGTGGGCTCGCTCCAACCGCACGCCCACACGCTGGCCATGCCAGGACTCGGGGATGTCCACGTCCCGCTGGTACCAGGCCGCCCCGGCGTAGTAGCGGGTCGGGGTCAGCCAGTAGGGGAACTTGAAGCCGTCGGCCTCACGGTACGGAGCGTACCGTGATTCGGTGAAGAAAGTGCGGTCGTTCAGGTCGCCCATCCAGGGGGTGCTCAAGGACGGGGGGTCGCCAAAGCCCTGCTCCTGCAGCGACCCAGGCAGTCGCAGGCGGTCGGCCAGGACCTGATCGAACCAACGTCCGGTCACCCCGGCGTCCGCACGGTCCAGGGCAAAGCGCCACGGGCCCGCGAGGGACATCGTGTCCTCGGCGTGCAGAGGCGCCACCGCGAGCAACGCGAGCATCACCGAAGCCAGGCAATGGGGAATCGGGGGAATCTTCATGGTTGTTGAGTGTTCCGGCGAGGCGAGCGACTGCGGGCGGGCGGGCGGACCGGGTCTGTCTCGGCCAGCAGATCCGCCGCCCCCGCGTGGGCCGGATCCAGGCGCAACACCTCGCGCAGCAGCGAACGGCCTTTCGCCAACTGCCCGAGTCCGAGCCGGGCCTGGGCCTCGAGAAACCAGCCCAGGGTGACCTGCCGCGCGGTGAGGTCGTCCTCGAAGAGCAGCATCGTCGGCAGGGAGGTGGCGAAATAATCGAGGGTGGCGGGCGTTCGCCGCAACTGACGGGCGTGGGCCAGCAACGCCTGGAACAGCTTCCGAGCCCGGCTCCGCTGTCCCAGTCGCTCCCACGCCAAGGCGGAATAGCGCGTCTGCTCACTGAAGGACCGGACGCGCATCTCCTGAAAGTCACCCCGGAACGTCGCGGCACGCCGCCACTGCTCACGCGCCTCGGCGGAGCACCCTGCGGCCCGGAGCGCACAACCCAGCCAGTACCAGGCATCGCTCTGGTTCGCGAGCAGGTGGCGTGCTTCCCCGAGGTTCCGCGGGGATTCCAGTGCGGCCTCGAAATGGACCCGTGCCCCGCCGGCGTCACCCGCCGTGAGCGCCGCCCGCCCCAGGGCGAGGTGGGTGCGCACGTACTGGCCGAGGGCCTGGCCCTCGCCCCCCTCCCAGGGCTGGAAGCGGCGCGTCCCGAGCAACGCCAGCGCCTCCGCCGCGCGGCCAAGCTGGTTGAGCAGGGCCGCCCGCTCCACACTCAGGTCGTCGCGTTGCCCCACCAGGGCCGGATGCCGCTCCAGTTCCCGCAACCGCCGGGAGGGCGCGACCCCCAGCCGCTTCCAGAGTTGGTCGCGCTCGTAAAGCAGCCGCGCGTCCTTTGGGTTGGCCCGGAACGCCCGCTCGTAGGCCGCGCGCGCCCGGCCCGGTTGCCGACGGAGGTTGACGTAGCCGAGACCCAGGTTGCGCCAGACCACGGAATAGCCCGGATCGAGCCGTGCGCTCTGTTCCCACAGCCGAATGGCCTCGGCGTGCCGTCGACGGTCGTAGAGCAGGTTGCCGAGGTAGTACGGCGCCCGGGCGTCGGCGGGATTCGCGCGCCGCGCTGCCTCCAGCACGGCGATCTCCTCCAACCGCGCCGGAAAGCAGTAGTCGGACACGGCGGCGGCCCCTGCCTGGTAGTGGCGGCGCGCCGTGGTGGGGTCACCGGCCTGCTCGTGCAACCAGCCAAGCGTGTACGCGACCAGGGGGGCGGCGCCCCAGCTTTGGGTCGGGAGATCCCCGCCGCACCCCGTCCCTTCCGCGCGGGTCGCGGAACGCTCACCCAGCAGCCGGATCGCTTCCTCGAAACACCCGGCCCGGGCGTAATCATGCGCCAGGTCGAGACGGGTCTGCAGATCGTCCGTGAGTTCTTCGCCCAGGAGATCGCGGGCCCACCAGTCCAAGGGGTCGATGAGGCGGTTCATGCGCGCCAAGCCGCGCGCCCCCTCCGTCCGCCCGGCCCGGGCGGTGATCATGGCCCAGAGATTCGCCAACCGCGGGTGATGGCCACCCACACTCGCCGACTGCCGGCAGTGGCGACCTGCCGCCTCCCAATCCCCCCGTGCGCACTCGATCTCCGCAAGGGCGTGATGGGCGGCGCCCGCCCAGGCCTGGTTCCAGGTGGCTTTGCTCAGGACGTCAACCGCCTCCCGCACCAGATCGGCGCGCGACCGGGACGCGTCCGGCGGCGGCGACGCCGCCGCCTGGTAACGCAGGCACAAGCCCAGATGATAGAAGGCCTCTCCATCCGCCGGGTTGGGGTTCCGCCGGACAAGCCGGGCGATCGCCGCACGGAGATGCGTTTCCGCGAGCCCGAATTCCCCGCGTCGAAGGTGCCATCGGCCGAGCGCGCCGTGGGAGCGCGCGTCGCCCGGGTCCCGCCGGAGCGCTTCCCGCCAATAGGGTGTCGGGCAGCGGGTCGCATGGCGATACTGCTCCAGGTGGAGACCGGTCAGGAAAAGTTCGTCGGTGCCCGGGATCGACTCCGGCAGGTCCGGCTCGGTAGCCACTGCAGGCGGTGACCGGGAGGCCAGCACCGACGCGGACAACGGAGTGTAGGCAATCAACTCCGGGCCGCCGGCGTCACAAACCCGCCAGGTCAGGTCACTCGCCGTCCGCCCCCGCGGCCACGCCACCTCGACCACCCGCGGGGCATCGGGCGCCAGCGATCGGCGCTCCTTCCAGACCGCCTTGCCGCCGGCCAGCAGTTCCAGCAATGCCCCGGGCCGGCGCGAGGTCACGCTCACCCCGAGTCGCACGCGTCGCGGGGGATCTCCGAGTGCCACGAATGACAGAGCCGCATGCACATTCGCCGCCTGCGCGGGCCCGATGGCCCGGATCGGGTACCAATATTGGCTCCAACTCCGCACCTCGCCGGGTTGAAGAAAGCTGAAATCCGGCTGGTTGTCCGTGAAAACCCCCGCCATCAGTTCGAGGTAGGGCGGGTATTCCCCCTCGGCCGTCGCGTCGGTCAGGTTCCGATCCCAGGCGAGTCCAAAGGCATGGTGGCCCCAGGTCCACTGCTTCTTGCCCGGAGCGATCCGGTGATCGGCCACATGCACGATCCCAGCCCCGGCGCGGTGGTCGTACCCACCGAAGAAATCTGCCTCCGACCCCAGCGCCATGTAGGAACACGGTGTCGGGATGTTGGCATAGAACGAAAGGTCGTCCGGTGAGCGGGCGGGCCCTCGGTCTGCGGCACCACGACGGACCGTCCGGGCGTCACCCTGTCGCCGACTCCGCAGTGCCGCCGCGCGCGAGCGCGCTGCGTAGTCCACCCCATAATAGACCCCCTCGCATCGCGGGTACGTGCTGAGCGCGCGACGCCCATGGTCCGCCACATGCCGCACGTCCGGCGGAAAAAACGACTGGTAGTCCTCGTGGACACGCGTGGCAACGTTCGCCCACCAGAGGAACGTCTGCGTGAAGGGGGTCCGGTTGTACACGCGCACCTTCAGTTCGAGACAGGCCCGGTCCGGGTGCAGGCAGACGCCGTGCATCCCCTTCATCCGAGTCATCGGATCGTGGTCACCGCACCAGACCGTCCGCGAACCATCCGCGTGCGTCTCGATCTCATGATCCACCGGCAGGAACGTCGCGGGCCGGTGATGCTGGGGCCAGTTGAACTCAATGCCCCCGCTGATCCAGGGCCCCGCCAACCCGACCAGCGCAGGCTTGATCACCGGCTGCCGGTAGATCAGGTCGTAGCCGTTGGTCTTGTCCTGCAGCACGTGGATCCGGCCGCCCAATTCCGGGAGGACCAGCACCCGCAGAAACGCGTTCTCCAGCCAGATCCCACGCCATTTCCGGTCGACGGGCTGTTCCGCGATCCGATCCGTGAACGGCAGCGGGTAGACCCGTCCGCTGCTCCCCTGGTAGACCCGCCGCTCCAGGAACATGGGATTCCGGTCCGGCCACGCGGGAAGGTACGTCGGGAAGATCACGTCCTCGAGCCGCACCTCCACCGGGGCCGGGGGGCACCCGTCCCCAGCCCTGTTTTCGCTGCTGTTCATACGCGGTCCAAGGGTCGGTGACGCCGAGCATGCCGTTCCGTCACCGCGCCCGCAACGGGGCGGGGTCGAAATGGCAGCCTGCGCCCCAGATCCTGGAATCGGTGACCGCGAAACACGCCAAACACGCGAAAGGGACGAAAGAGATCACTCCCCACACCACCGACCGGGAGCTGTCGGTGTTCGAGGTCGTCGGTCTCGGTCAGGCGGTCTTCTTTCGCATGGTTCGCGCTATTCGCGTTCAACCCTCCGGGCCTCGCCGGCGGTCCCTGGGTCAGGAGGGATTTGATGAGGTTGACGACGGCCGGAATCCCGCCACCGTCCCGACTGCCGCCAGCCCTCAGGCCTGCGGCTGCGCGGGCAATAGGGTTGGTGCCGGGCTGAACAGCGACGGCTCCAGGGTCCGGCAGACCGCGGCGAGGGCCTCGCTCCAGCCAGTCACCAACTCCTCCACCCCCGCCCGGGGCAACGGAATCGACTGGCGCTCCTGCCGCTGCCACAGCACGGGCGCCTGCGCCCCGATCAAGGGGTGGAGGTAACGGAACTGCACCACGAGGACCGCCCGGGCTCCCTCCATCGATCGGTAGTCGGCGTACAGTTCCATCACCTCCGCCTCCAGCGCATGCGTCGGCGCGAGCTGGCTCCCGCCGGTGGTGACGTCGCGGAAAACCCCGAGGCCGCGCAACCAGTCGGCCAGGGCGTCGGTGAACATCGGGCCCGGCGAGAGCAGGAACGCGTGGTACGGATCGGTGGTGTACTCCGCCTCGCCCCGCCTCACCACGAAAGCCCGGCTATCGAATGCGGCTGCCACGCGGACCGGCCGCACCAGGAGCACCCCGCCCGGCGGCTCCGGAACCGCGCGCGCCGGATCCGCCGACGGAGCGCGCAGGAGGAATGTCCGCTGCGGGAGCGCCGGTTTCTGCAATCGGCAGCCGAGGCTCCCGGTCGCTGCCCCCGTCAGTCCCGCTGCCAACCCCCGGAGCACCCAGTCGCGCCGGGAAATCGCCGGCCGCGCGTCGAGACGGGGAGTGGCGATGGCCGCGGCCGGGGCTGAGGCCAGGGCGGGAGACACTCCGGCGGAAGGGCGCGAACTCATGTCAGGGGGACGGTTGCACGGGTCTTGGCGGCGCACCGAACAGCAACGAGGCCGGCTGGGCTTTGACCAACTCGCTGACCGCCCGAAGGTTTTCGGTCATCGCCCGCAGGTTCATGAGCGTCGTGGCCAGGTCGGATTCCTTCCCCGCCAGGAACCCCTCCGCCGTCGCGAGCAACCGCTCCAGGCGCGCCACCGCGCCCTCCAGATCCAATCGCCCCACCTTGGCCCGGACCTCCTCCAACGTGGCGACCGCCGTGGCAGGCAACGCCCTCCACTGGGCATCCTCGAGAATGCCCTGCAGGGCCCGGTTCGACTCACGGAGTTCCGCCAGCAGGTTCGTGGCCTGGTCGCCGATGGCCGCCAGGCGTGCCCCGCGTATCTCTCCCTCGGTGGTGGTGAGCAGCGAGTTGAGGTTGGTCAGGACCAACCCGAGGTCCACCACTTCGAGCTTCCGGAACACCTGTTCCACCGAGCTGAGCAGCTTGGTCAGGGTCCCGGGTGCGGACGGGATGTACAGGTTCTCGGACCGCCAGGGCACGTCGAGCAGCGGGTAGCCGTAGGCATCGACGTAATCCAGTTCGAGGTAGGAAAGGCCGGTGATGCCCTGGGCGTTCAGGCGGAAACGGAGGCCGCGTGCCACTTCCCCCTTCAGGAACGCCTCGAAGGCCTCCTCCCCCAGCGGGCGTAGCACGTGATCGTCCACGGCCACGTCGATGAGGATGTAGGGCTTGCGGGTGCCCTCGGGCTTTTGCTGCTCATAGCGAGACCGGGAGAAATCGATGCGATGCACCCGGCCGATCTCGACCCCGCGGAATTTCACCACCGAACCACGCTCCAACCCCTGCACCGACTGGTCGAGGTAGGTCTCGATCAGCATCGGTTCCTTCAGGAAATTGCCGACGCCGAGGAAGACCAGCATGAACAATCCGCACACCACTCCGGCGATCACGAAGACGCCTAGTTTGAAGTGGTTCGCCTGGGTGCTCATCGGATCGGCTCAATCCTCCGCTTCCCGACGGAAGAACTGCCGGACCTTGTCGTGCGGCGGATGGTCGCGCAACTCCGCCGGCGTGCCGGTGGCCAGGATGCCGCGGGTGTCGCGATCGAGCATGATGGCACGGGTGGCGATCGCGAAGATGCTCTGCAGTTCGTGGGTCACCACCACGAAGGTCACTCCCAGTGTATGCGCGAATTCCAGGATCAACCGATCCAGGCCGGCAGAGGTCACTGGATCGAGACCCGCCGAGGGCTCGTCGAGAAACAGGATCTCCGGGTCCAGCGCCATCGCCCGCGCGATCGCCCCGCGCTTCTGCATCCCGCCGCTGAGCTCCCCCGGCAGACGCGCCTCGGCACCCTGCAGGCCGACCGCCTGGAGTTTGATCCGGGCCACCAGATCGATGGCTTCCGAATCCAGCTCTGTAAACTCCTCCAGCGGCAACCGCACGTTCTCCAGCAGGGTCAGGGAGCCGAACAACGCCCCGCTCTGAAACATGACGCCAAACCGCCTCCGCAGCCGCCGCCGCACGGCACCATCGGACGTCACGACGTCGTCGCCCCCCACCAGCACCCGGCCGCGCCACGGCACTTCCAGTCCAATCATGTTCCGCAACAACGTGGTCTTGCCGCACCCGGAAGTGCCCAGTACCACCAGCACCTCGCCGCGCCGGACCTCGAGGTTCACCCCGTCGAGCACCAGGCTGTCGCCGTAGCCCACGGCCAGGTCCTCCACCCGGATCAGGGGCACCTCCGGGACCACTGCCGGAGCCGGTGATGAGGAAGTCAGGGACATGCGCGCGCGGCTCAGAAACCGAGGAAGTAGAACACCGTGCCCAACACCGCATCGATGACCACGATGAGCAGTATCGAGGTGACCACCGCCCGCGTCGTGGAGGCGCCAACCGCGCTCGGACCGCGCAGGGTCTGCAGTCCACGCAGGCAACCAACCCCCGCCACGGTGACTCCAAAGGCCACGCTCTTCACCAGACCGCTGAGCAGGTGCCGGATCTCGGCGGCCTGGATCACCTGGTCGAAGTAGACCGAGATCGGGTAATCCAAGGTGAGAAACATCACCGCCCCGCCCAGGATGCCCATCAGGTCCCCGAACAAGGTCAGGAACGGGATCATCAACACCAGGCCGATGACCCGGGGCACCGCCAGGAAGGGCACCGGGTCCAACCCCATCACCGTCAGGGCCGCGACCTCGTCGTTCACCTTCATGGTCCCAATCTCGGCCGCGAAGGCCCCGCCCGAGCGCCCCGCCAGAATGATCGCCGTCATCAACGGCCCGAGTTCGCGCAGCATGGCCACGGTGACCAACACCGCGACGTAGATCTCCGCGCCATACGGGCGCATCGCCATCCCAGCCTGGAACGCCAGGACCAACCCAACGAGACCGCAGATCAGCGCCACGATCGGCAGGGCGTCCGCCCCGGACCGCTCGGCCGCGACCCAGAGGTCCCGCCAGCGCACTCGGCGTGGATGAAGGAGCGCACCGACCAAGCCCTGGGCCAGCTCCCCGATGAACTCCACCTGGAGCCGAAAATCGCTCCACATCGCAGCGGTCACCGACCCGACCTGCTCCGCCACCGGCACCCGCACCGACCGCTGGGGTTGGACCGCGCCGTACTCGCGCGGGTCGAACCGCTCGAGCAGCCGCCGGTAGTCCTCCGAAAGGCCCCTCAGTTCAAACGCTACCCCCGCACCCAATGCCCGGCATTGAAGCTTCAAGAGCAGACTCAAGCCCGCGGTGTCGAACCGCCCCACCTCCGACACATCCACCACCCAAGGCCGACCTGCGCACCGCTGCAGGTCGAGATGCACCGCCTCGCGCCACACGCCTGGAACCGTCACGTTGGTGAGCTCACCCGCAAACCGCACGACCAAGCCGCCGTCGGGACCAGTCTCGGTCCGACACGACGCCGTGGGTGGGGTGAGTGATACGGACATGCGACAAAACCGTGGCCGTCCCGCGGAACGGCTTCCACCACCTTGGCCAACGCCCTGCAGCCGGGCAAGCGCGCCGGCCACCGACGCCCGATTGGGGATTGCCGATTGGGGGATATGCCGGGTCGCCCACCTCCGCCATTCCCCATTCCCCATTCCCCACTCCCCATTCCCCATTCCCCACTCCCCATTCGCCATTCGCCCATTCGCTCCCTCAGGCTGGCGCCGTGAAGCGATCCGACGCCGTGCTCGGTTTCCAGGAGGTCTATCGCCAGGCCCCGACCCTCGTCACCCGCGCCCCCGGACGCGTCAACCTCATAGGGGAACACACCGACTACAACGACGGCTTCGTCATGCCGGCGGCGATCGGGTTCGCCACCTGGACCGCGCTGCGACCGCGACCGGACCGCCTCGTCCGCGCCTACGCCGGCAACCTGGGCGAGGCCGTGGAGATCGACCTCGACGCGCCCGGCGCCACGCAACAACACCACTGGAGTGATTACGTTCGGGGCATCGCGGTCGAACTGGAGCAGGATGGACCGCCACTCCGTGGAGCGGATCTCTGGTTTGCCGGAAACGTCCCCACAGGCGCCGGCCTGAGCTCGTCGGCCGCGCTCGAGATGAGTGTGGGACTGGCGCTGCTCACCGCGGTCGACCGCCCCGTTGACCCGGTGAAACTCGCACTCGCGGGCCAGCGGGCCGAACACCACTTCGCCGGAACGCAGTGCGGCATCATGGACCAGTTCATCTCCGCGCATGGCCGCGCGGATCACGCCCTGCTGTTGGATTGCCGGTCGCTCTCCTTTCGTCTGCTGCCCTTGCCGCCGGGCCTGCGTCTGGTCATTTGCGACACCGGCGTGAAACACGCACTCGCCGGCGGGGAGTACAACGTCCGACGCGCCCAGTGCGAGGAGGGCGTCGCCGGCCTCCGGAACTTCCTTCCCGACATCCGGGCCCTGCGGGACGTCAATGCGGCCCAACTCGCCGAGTTCAGCGGCGGCCTCGCCGAGGTCGTGCAGCGGCGCTGCCGCCACGTGGTCACCGAAATCGCCAGGGTCCACGCGTTCGCCACCGCGCTCGAAGCGCGCGATCTGCCCGCCCTCGGCCGGCTCATGGCCGCGTCGCACGCCAGTTTGCGCGACGACTACGAGGTCAGTTGTCCCGAGCTCGACCTGCTAGTCGAATCCGCGAGCGAATTGCCAGGACTTTATGGCGCTCGTATGACGGGCGGTGGATTCGGCGGCTGCACCATCAACCTGGTGGAAGCGGAACAGGCGCAGCGCTTCGCCCAGGCGGTTTCGACTGCGTACGAAGCCAAGACAGGTATTCATCCAGAGATTTTTCTTAGCAGGGCATCCGAGGGCGCAGGAGAAGTCCCTCCAGAGGGTTGAGAGGAATGATGGAACGAGTGCTGGTCACGGGCGGCGCCGGATATATCGGGAGCGTAGTTGCAGCAGAGTTACTTCGCCGCGGTTATGCCGTCACCGTTCTGGACAACTTGTCGCATGGAAAGTTATCGGCAGTTCCTGCGGGC
>JBBQML010000096.1:0-10358 GCA_038328885.1 Verrucomicrobiota bacterium
CGCGCCAGCTACGCCTACGATGGACTCCGGCGCCTTACCCGCGTGACCCACGCCCGCGCGCCCTTCGGTGCAGCGGACCGGGTGGAGGACTTTTCGTTCCAATGGAATGCCTCCTCCCTCAAGACCGCGCGCGCCCGTCAGTTGCCCGGCGGCGAGCGGCGGACTTTCACCTACGACTCACTCGCTCGCGTCACCCAGTCGGTCCTCACGCCCTCGACCGGGGTCCCAGCGACGATCCGCTACACCCTCGATACCGCGGGCAACCGGACGAGGATCGACGGCGGGCCTGACGCGGGCCTCTACACCCTCAACCCGCTCTCGCCGGTCCCGGCGGATGCCCAGGTCAACCAGTACACCAGCACCCCGGGGGGCCTCCGATCCCATGATGAGAACGGAAACCTCACGGCCAGCGTGCCCGGTCCCGCGCTGAATTACGATGTCCGCAACCGCCTCGTCCGCCACCAGGCCGGCCCGTGGACCTCCACCTATCGCTACGACGCTCTCGGGCGGCGCATCGGCAAGACCATCCGCAACGGCGAGGCATCCGTCACGACCAGGTTCTTCCACGACGACTGGCGGATCATCGAGGAACAGGATGAGACGGGCGCCACGCTGGCGACCTATGCCTACGGCGCGTTCATCGACGAACCGCTGGCCATGGACCAGGATGGAAATCGCTACTACTACCACGCGGACGACCAGTACAATGTCACCCGCCTCACCGATGCCAGTGGCAACCTGGTGGAGAGCTACGAGTACGGTGACTACGGGGATCCCACCATCCTGGCCCCCGACGGCAGCCCGAGGGCCCTTTCGGCCGTGGGCAACCCGTGGATGTTCACGGGACGCTATTTCGACCCGGAGTCGGGCTACTTCGAATTCCGTCACCGATACCTGGACCCGCTCGCCGGACGCTTTCTCACGCGCGATCCGGCCGGGGACTGGTACGATCCCAGCGGCCTGGGCAACGCCTATGCCTATGCCGGAAACTCACCCTGGTCGAGGATGGATCCGCTCGGCCTGGAACCAGGCTTCTTCGAGACCGCTGGAAGGGACTTCAGACGAGCCGCGGACGTCGTCGGGCGGCAGGTGGACAGTGGCTTGAACTACGCCGGCGGCCTGATCGACGACGCCGCCCGATTCGTGGCGCCAAACACCTACCGCACCCTCGACTCGGGACAACTGGGCAAAGACTACAGGGACGGGAATTTCGGCGATGGCGTATTCCATGCGATGGACATGGTGGTTCGGGACGGCACCGGCCTCATCGAGCGTCCAGTGACTGCCGCAAAGGACAAGTTTGTCAAGCTGGTCGAAAACAACCCGCTCAGCCAGCTTCAGGACTACGGCCTCAAACAGCTGAAGCAGAGCAACGACGGCCTGCGGCGCAACGAGGACCCCGGAGCGGCGGCGCAGTGGCTCCGTGACAACTTCGCCAAGATCGCCGGAGATACGATCAACGACGTGAACAAGCTCGCGGGAGGGCGGGATTTCAAGGCGGAGTTGGAGAGTTGGGCCGCACGCGAGAACAAGCTCAATGAGTTATACGCCAATCCCAACGCCTTCGTCGCCAAGTACGGCAAGGAGTTCGTCAGGGACAAATCCAAGGAGTGGAGCAAGAAGAAAGCGAAGGACATCTGCGTACCCAAGAGGAAGGGCAAGCGGAAGTAACTCGGGACACCCCATCCAGCCATGACTTGCACACTCTCCCCGATCCTCTCCTCCAAGGCTCTCATGTTTGTTGAACCGCTCCTCCGCCCCGCACGGGTGCTGCGAATGGCCCTGACGGCCGCCTGCCTCGCCCTCCTCGCTCCCGCGCTGACCGCGGCCTCCACACTGGAGACCGGCCTTCACTACTACGCGGTGGTCGACCTGCAGACCGGCACCGTCGCCCAGCGCGGCAAGGCCGGTGACAACGGCATCGCCTTCGACCAACTCATCCTCGGCCCCCGACGCCCCTACCGCGTCCTCATCCTCCAGGCCTCTTCCTTCAGGGTGGCCGAGCAGAGTTTCATCACGCCCGAAAGCGGCTCGTCCTTCACCTTCGCTGCCTTCACCCTCTATCCGTCGCGCTCTCCTGACACCGATCACGACGGCCTCCCCGATGAGGGCGAACTGATCATGGGCACCGACCCACGACAGGCCGACACCGACGGCGACGGAGTAAGTGACGCGGCCGAGGTCCGCGATGGCACCGACCCTTTGTCCGGCCTTGCCGTCCGCACCGGCATCCTCGCGTCCGTCCGCACGCCGGGGCCGGCCAATGACATCTGCACGATCAACAACCTCGCCATCGTCGCCCTGCGCGACCGCGGCGTCGCGGTCTACAACATCTTCGCCAGCCTCGACCCGGTCAGCATCACCCTCGTCGACACCCCGGGTACCGCCCTGCGGGTGGCCTGCTTCGGCACCCTCATCGGCGTCGCCGATGGCCCCGCCGGCCTGGCCGTCATAGATATCTCCGATCCACCCGCCGCCGGTGTCACCCGCCAGGTCAGCTTCGGCTCTCCCGCCATCAGTATCACCACCGCCGGCTTCCTGGCCTTCGTCGGTCTCGAGAATGGCGAGGTCGCAGTCGTGGACATGAACACCGGCAGCATCCTCACCCGCCGCTGGCTCGGCGCCCCGGTGGTGGACGTGGTCTTCGGCCGCGACCTGCTCTACGCCCTGACGGACGCCGACCTCCACACGCTCCAGTTCACCGGCATCGATCTCGACATCCTGGCCACCATCACCTCCCCCGCCGGCCCGGGCCTCCCGAACCTCCGGCTCTTCGTCGGAGGCGGCTACGCCTACGCCACCCACGGGAGAGGCTACAATGTCTTCAACCTCTCCAACCCCGACCGCCCCGCCTTGCTCACCGCCGGCACCAGCCCGTCCCGTGGCTGGCATCACCTCGTGTTGAACGGCTCCGGCGAAGGCGCGGCCGCCGTGGGCGTCAACCCCGGAGTCGGCGCCCCGGCGGATGTCTCCCTCTACGACCTCACCGACCCGACGGCCACCGGCCAGCTCCTCACCACTTTCCCCACTCCCGGCAGCGCCAGCGCAATCGCCATCTTCAACGGCCTCGCCTATTGCGCCGACTACAACGCCGGGATCCAGGTGATCAACTTCCTCCCCGCCGACCGCGCCGGCCTCGCCCCCACCATCCGCCTGCAGGCCAGTTTCCCCGGAAACCTAGCCGAGGAGGGCAAGATTTTCGTCGCCACCGCACTCGTCACGGATGATGTCCAGGTCCGCAACGTCGAGTTCTACCTCGACGGCCGCCTCGCCGCCACCGACGGCGGCTTCCCCTTCGAGTACCGCTTCATCGCCCCCAGCCTCACCGCCGGCCGCGATTCGTTCACCCTCCACGCCCGGGCCTTCGACACCGGCGGTAACTCAACCGGCAGCGAGGAATTGCTCATCCGCCTCGTCGCCGACGCCACCCCGCCGCGCCTCAGCCGCCTCTCACCCATCGACGGCTCCTTCATTCGCGATGTCGCCAACGTCGGGGTCGTCTTCAACGAGCCGATGAACCCCGCGTCGCTCGGCACCAATATCACCTTCCGCGGCGCCGGCCCCGACGGGGCCTTCTTCACCGCCGACGACCTGACCTACCCCTCGGTGCCCCTCGCCTTCCCGGCCGATATCCCAGGCGCCTTCCTCGACTTCGACGGCCCCCTGTCCCCCGGCCGCTACCGCCTGGACGTCGCCGCCGCCGCCGCCGACCTCGCCGGCAACCGGCTCGGCGTGGATCGCAGCGCGGCCTTCCTGGTTTATAACCTCGCCGACGACGCCGACGGCGACTGCGTCCCCGACGGCCTCGAATCGGCTCTCGGCCTCGACCCCGCGAAAAGCGATACCGATGGCAACGGAGTCCCCGACGGGGACGAAGACTTCGACCGCGACGGGCTGTCCAATTGCGCCGAACTGTTTATCACCGGCACCGACCTCTCGGTCGCGGACTCCGACGGCGACGGCCTCCGCGATGGCGACGAGGACTCCGACAGTGATGGCCTCACCGACGGCGAGGAACTCGTCGCCGGAGCCGACGGGTTCATCACCAACCCGCTCACCGCGGACTCCGACGGCGACGGTGTCGACGACGGCGTCGAAGTGGCGCTGGGCCTCGATCCGAACAACCCCGCGGATGCCGGGGGCGACGTGGTGATCGACGGTCGGACGGTCACGCTCACGGGCACGGCCCGACTCGCCAACCTGACCCTGCGCAACGGCGCCGTGCTCACCCACCCCGCCTTCGCCTCCGCCGGCCAGGTTGGTCTCTCGCTCAGCGTGAGCAACCTCGTCGTGGATGAGACCAGCCGCATCGACGTCTCGGGCCGTGGTTACCCCGGGGGCCTGACCCGCTACAACAGCAGCCGCCAGGCCGGCCGCACCCGGGGCGACGTCGCCGGCAGCACCCGCCGCAATGGCGGCAGCTACGGCGGGCTTGGTGCCACCGGCGACACCGAAGCGACCGTAAACGAGGTGTATGGCAATCCTTTCGAACCCATCGACCTCGGTTCCGGCGGCGGCTCGGATTCCGGTGCCGCAGGCAGCGGCGGCGGCCGCGTCCACCTCAACGCCCGCAACCTCGTGCTCGACGGTCAAATCCTGGCCAACGGCGACGCCGGTAGCCGCTACGGCGGCGGCGGCTCCGGCGGCTCGGTCTTCCTCACCGTCAGCAACCTCACCGGCTTTGGCTCCATCGAGGCCAGTGGCGGCAGCGCCGGCTCTCAATCAGGTGGCGGCGGCGGCGGCCGCATCGGCATCGTGGCCGCGACCACCGGCGAGGACCTTCTCGGACGGCTCTCAACCCCCGGCGGCAGCGGGGCCTCCCTGGGAGCCTCAGGCACGGTTTATATCAAGGTCGGCAACCAGCCCTCCGACCTCGTAATCCGCGGCGTCGGCCGCGAGACCGTCCTCCCCGCCGGCAACCCCGGCGGCCGCGTCATCCTCGACGGCAGCACGGTGTCGGCCACCACCCTCAACGCCAATGAGCTTCGCCTCGTCAACGGCGCTGTCCTCACCCATCCGCGGGCCACCGTGGACAGCGAGTTCCGACTCGTGGTCGACGTCGACTCGCTCGTCGTCGAGGCCGGCAGTCGCATCGACGTCACCGGCCGCGGCTATGCCGGTGCCTACACCATTGATAACAGCCCGCGTGGCCGCACCCTCGGCAACAGCCTCGGCAGCGCCCGCCGCGCTGGTGGTTCCTACGGCGGCCTCGGCAGCCAGGGCGACACCGCCGACCCCGCGGGGCCGGTCTACGGCGACTTCCGCAACCCAAATGAGCCCGGCAGCGGCGGTGGTTCGGACTCCGGGTCGGCAGGCTCTGGCGGCGGCGTGGTCCGCCTCACCGCCCGAACCCTCTCCCTCGAGGGTGACCTGATCGCCAACGGCGCCATCGGCAGTCGCTTCTGCGGCGGCGGCAGCGGCGGCGCCATCTGGATCCAGACCACCACCTTCGCGGGCAGCGGTCGCCTCCTGGCCAATGGCGGCGACGCCGGCTTCCAGGCGGGCAGCGGCGGAGGCGGCCGCATCGCAGTGAATTACGCCGCGGCTCAGGGTGCCGCCCTCGCCAGAGCCCTGTCCCTTCCCGGAACCAACTCCTGGGGTATCGGCGGCCCCGGCACGGTGTTCTTCAACCCCGCAGGAAGCACCCCACAACTCGTCGTCCGCGGCGCCGGCCGCGAGACCCCGCTGCCCCCCGGCCAGCACGCCTTCGATGTCGTGATCGATGCCGCCACGGTCTCGGCCCTCGACTTCGGAGCCCTGGACCTGAGCCTGACCAACGGCGCCGTGCTGACACACCCGCCGACCCTGCCCACCCTGCTCACCCGACTGAACCTGGCCGTAACCCGGCTCTTCATCGATGAGACCAGCCAAATCCAACTCCTGGGACGCGGCTTCCCCGGCGGCCTCAGCCCTCGCAACAACCAGCAGGCCGGTCTGACCGTCGGCCTCGCCAACGGCAGCAGACGCCGCGCCGGCGGCAGCCACGGCGGCCTCGGCGGCACTGGCGACGCCGAGGGCGCGGTCACCCCGATCTACGGCGACTACACCCAGCCCGATCAACCCGGTGCTGGCGGCGGCGCTGACAGCGGTGAGGCCGGTGCCGGCGGCGGGGCCCTGCGGCTCACCGCCCAAACCGTCACCGTCCTCGGCGCCATCAGCGCCGATGGTTCCGACGGTAACCGCTACGGCGGGGGCGGCGCCGGCGGCAGCATCCACATCACCGCCACCACGGTCGGTGGCTCCGGGCTCCTCTCCGCACGCGGCGGCACCGCCGGCTTCCAGGCGGGCTCCGGTGGCGGCGGCCGGGTCGCCATCCACTACACCAACACCGAGGGCAACCTGCTCGAAACCGTCACCGCCACGGCCCCCGGCTCCGCCCATACTCCCGGCGCCCCCGGCACGATCTACCTCCAGCGGCCCAACACCGCCGGCCAACTCATCGTTCGCGGCGCCGGTCGCGAAACCCCCATCCCCAAGGGCCTTCCCACCCAGCACCTCCTGGTCGATCAGGCCACGGTCAGCGCCAACGAACTCGACTTCAGCAACCTCGCGCTGGTGCGCGGCGCCGTGCTCACGCATCCCGCCGCCACGCCCACCACGGTCCACCGGCTCGGGATCACCCTCGATACACTGCTGATCGACGCCGATAGCCGCATCGATCTCACCGGCCGCGGCTTCCCCGGTGGCCTCAGCCGGGGCAACAACCAGCAGCCAGGACTCACCGTCAACCTCGCCCGCGGCAGCGGCCGCCGCGCCGGCGGCAGCCATGGCGGTCTCGGCGGCACCGGCGATGCCGAGGGGATCGTCGCACCAATCTACGGCGACTACACCCAACCCGACCAACCGGGTGGCGGCGGCGGCGCCGATGGCGGCGACGGCGGGGCCGGAGGCGGAGCGCTCGACCTCCGCGCCAACTCCGTCACCCTCCTCGGCTGGATCATCGCCGACGGTTCCGCGGGCAGCCGTTACGCCGGCGGCGGCGCCGGCGGCAGCCTCCATATCGAAACCACCACCCTCACCGGCGACGGATCCATCCGCGCCGAGGGCGGCACAGCCGGCTTCCAAGCCGGCTCCGGGGGCGGCGGTCGGATCGCCTTGAAGTACGTCAGCACCGAGGGCCGACTGCTCGAGAACCTCTCCGCCACTTCCCCCACCGGCGCCCAATCCCAGGGCGGCCCCGGCACCATCTACCTCCAGAACCCGCTCACCCCCCCCCAACTCATCGTCCGCGGCACCGGCCGTGAAACCCCCGCCCCGCGCGGGCTCGCCGCCCACCGCCTGCTCATCGACCAAGCCACCCTCAGCGCCACGCAGCTGGACTTCGGCGACCTCCGCCTCGTCCGGGGTGCCCTGCTCACCCATCCCCCCGCCACCTCCACCAACGTCGATCGCCTCGCGATCACCGCCACCCGCGTGCACCTCGACGACACCAGCCGCATCGACCTGACCGCCCGAGGTTACCGGGGAGGGCTCTCAGCCCCCGGAATGGGGCAGCGCGGCCAGACCCTCCATCATGCCGCGGGCAGCTTCCGACGCACCGGCGGCAGCTACGGAGGGCTCGGCGCCTTCGGCGATGCCGAGGCCATCGCGAATGACTCCTACGGCGCCTGGAATCGCCCCGATGAGGCCGGAAGCGGTGGCGGTTCCGATTCCGAGGCAGCGGGCAGCGGGGGCGGGTTGCTCACCCTCAACGCCGCAGAACTCACCCTCGACGGCCTCATCGTCGTCGATGGAGGTGCTGGCTCCCGCTTCGCCGGCGGCGGCAGCGGCGGCGGCGTCCGGTTGATTGTCGGTGCCATCCGCGGCACCGGTGCCATCCGCGCCAACGGCGGCAGCGCCGGGATCCAGTCCGGCTCCGGCGGCGGCGGTCGCATCGCCCTCAGCTACACCAACGCCTCCGCCTTCGACCTCGCTCGCATCGAGGCTCGCGGAGGACTCGTCGGACTCCGTCAGGGTAGCCCCGGAACCGTCTTCCTCGCCCACCCCACCAGCAGCGTGGGCGACCTGCGCGTCGACGCCCGAGGCACCAACCAACCCAGCCGTGCCACCCAACTCTGGATGACGTCCGGCCGCGCCCGCGAAACCACCACGCTCACCGCCGACCAACTCACCGACCCCGCCGCTGACTTCGTCCCCGGTGCCCTCGTCGGCCTGGAGTTGAACCCCAACACCAGCCAGTCGCGCACGTTCACCATCCTCGCCAACGACGCCACCACCATCACCACCGACCGCGCCGACGGCGACCTACGTTCCGTCGCCGGCACCGGACGGCCCTACGCAGCCCGTTTCATCATCGACCGCTTCACCCTCCTCGACGGAGCCACGGCGGAATTCGTGGACGCCGACCGAAATCGTGCCGACCGCCGCGGGATCGCCACCGCCGCCATCGCCGAACTCCTCGGCAACTCGGTCCTCACCCATCCGCCGGCGGGTTCGACTGTCGGCTACGGCCTCGATCTCGCCGTGTCAGGCACCCTGACCGTCGACGCCACCAGCCGCATCGACGTCAACGACTTCGGCTACCTGGGAGCCCTGCGGCCGGGCAACGCCACGTCCAGCCGGGGCCAGACCCTGGACAACGCCCCCGGCAGCTCCCGCCGCGTCGGCGGCAGCCACGGCGGCCTCGGCGGCACCGGCAACGCGCCCGAACAGATCCGAAACCCCCTCTACGGCGATCCCCGTGATCCACGCCACCTCGGAAGTGGTGGTGGCTCCGACAGCGGGCCCGCTGGCAGCGGTGGTGGGTTGGTTCGCCTCCAGGTCGGAGAATTGGCCCTGGCCGGTCGGATCCTGGCCAACGGCGGCAACGGCTCGCGCTTCGCCGGTGGCGGCTCCGGCGGCGGGGTCCTCGTCCGGGCAGGCGTCCTCCAAGGAGCCGGCTCCATCAGCGCCGCCGGCGGTTTGGGAGGCAGCGAGTCCGGCGGTGGCGCCGGCGGCCGGATCGCGGTGTTCGCCGGCCGGATTGACGGCACGCTGCTTGAGCGGATCGCCGCTCCCGGCGGGATCGGCCTCACCACGGGTGGCCCCGGCACTGTCTACTCCCAAGTCGGCGGCACCCCCGCCCGGCTGACCGTCCGTGGCGCCGGCAGCGAGTCCCCCCTCACCCCCACCACCGCTGCCGAAATCTTGGTGCTCGCCGACGGGGCCCGGGTTTTTGCGGACGAAGTCACGGCCTCCGAACTCCTCCTCCAAGCTGGCGCCGTGCTCACCCATGCCGCTTCCACTGCGACCACCGAGCCTGGCCTGACCCTGAACGTCAGCAACCTGGTCGTCGAAACCGCCAGCCGCATCGACGTCAGTGCCCGGGGCTACCGCGGGGCGAGCTCGGGTGACAACCCCGGCGGCACCGGCCGCACCCTCGGCAACGCGCCTGGCAGCAACCGCCGGAACGGGGCCAGCCATGCCGGAGAGGGTGGCCGCGGCAACGTCGCCGGAAACCTCGCCCTCCCCTACGGCGACCCGGACAACCCCACTACCCTCGGCGGTGGCGGAGGCACCGACAGCGGCCCTGCCGGCGATGGCGGCGGGCGCGTCACCATCAACACCGTACGTGCGCAGGTCGACGGATCGATCTTGGCCGACGGCGGGGAAGGCTCCCGCTTCGCCGGGGGCGGGGCGGGCGGCAGCATTCGGCTGGTGACCCAGGACCTCCTGGGTACTGGCACCCTCCGTGCGGCCGGTGGCAATGGCGGGTCCGAGTCTGGCGGGGGGAGTGGAGGGCGCATCGCCGTCCGACACAGTCGCATCACGCTGCCCGAAGCCGGCATCTCCACCCCCGGAGGCACCGGTTTCAACCCGGGCACAGAAGGCACCCTCGTTCTCCGAGCGGTCCCGTGACCGATCGCCCTCCGCCCCGAGATGGCAAGAGAACTTCCTCCGCAAGGTGGCCGCCATTTCCGGCCGCGCGCCGGTGGGACGGACCATGGGCGTGCTTCCTGGGGTTCAACGCCTCCGACCGCCTCCGCTGCAGGCAGTTGCTGGCCGCCGCCCCTCGATCCCCCCGGGCCAACCGAACACCGCCGCGAGAGACGCACCGTCAGGTGACATAACCTAACGCCACGGAAAACTCGCTCAAACCCCGCCTCCAGTTCAGGTTGCGCCGCAACGACTTAAGCCGCTGGCCTTCAGCGGCTCATTTGCTTTTCTGGCACGGTTCCTCGATTCCGCTGGATTTTGGGCGCGGTTTGGTTCGGTTTGGCGCGCTCGGGTCGATTTCCAAATAATCGCCAAATAAATTGGCGCGGAAACCCCGCCAATCGATGGCCCCGTGCTGGCAGAAGCCTGAAGGGCGGAGGTTCAAGTTTGTCACCCCGCAGGATTGAACCCGCGAGGATCGAGGGGTTCGGAGACCGTCAGGT
>JBBQML010000097.1:0-10341 GCA_038328885.1 Verrucomicrobiota bacterium
CGCCGGAAGAGTCACCCGCCGGCGGGTGGACTTCCTGCGGGCGGAGAGCATCACGATCACGGCCTACCTGGACGTCGATCGGCACAAGCAGGGTCGCCACCGGGACGGCCGGCGGGTGGTCGCTCCGAGCGAACTGCCCAGCCCGGGTGAGGCCTTCGTGCTCGGCTACGTGGCCAAACGAGGCGCCCGCGACTCGCAGCGCCCGCAGTTGCTGGATCGCGGGTTCGTGGAAGGCCGGGACTTCCTCTTCGTCGCCTGACCCGCCGGCTCAGCACCGCCCAGCCCGCCAGCAGCAGGCCTCCAACACGCAGCGGATCTGCCGGATGTGCTCCGCGGGGGGAGGCTCGGTCCAGATCAGGTACTGGGCGCGCCGGACCTTCTCCTGCACATCCCACTGGGCAGCGATCCGTCCGCGGATCTGTTCGTCCGACCATCCGCGAGCGGCCAACCGCTGGAGCTGCGAACCCGCCGAGCACGCGACACAAACCACCGCATCGAACTCGGACTCGGCGCTCGTCTCGTAGAGCAACGGAATCACCACCGCCGCCACGGTGACACCCGCGCCCCGCCAATCGACCAACCGCTGCTGCCAAACCGACCGGATGAGGGGATGGAGGATCCCTTCGAGGCGGCCGCGGGCTCCCGCATCCCGGAACACCACGTCGGCCAGGCGGCCGCGATCCAGGACGCCGTCCGGCCGAAACACCCCGTCGCCGAAAGCATCCCGAAGCGCCGCCAGTGCCGGTTGCCCAGGAGCCACCACCTCGCGGGCCACCTGGTCCGTGTCCACCACCGCACAGCCAAGTTGGACGAGAAACTGGGCCGAGGTTGATTTCCCCATGCCGATGCCGCCAGTGACGCCTAGCCGAACCATGCGGAAATCTCCGACGCCGCCAGGCACGGCGCCAAGTCGGAACCGTGGCCGCTGCGGCGGTCCTGTCAGGGCGCCCGGAACGGGGAGGCAGAGGTCGAACGAGGATGGGCAGGATCCACAGGATAGGACCCAGAACCACCAGCCTCGCCCTCGCCCTCGCCTCGGACTCCCCCACGCCTCCCTCCCATCCTCTCCATCCTGTCCATCCCTGTTGATTCCTCTTCTCCCGGGGGCTCGTTGAGGTTTCGCGACGGTCCGGCCAACGGGAGTGCTCGCGCGCGCGCCGGGCACGCGCTAGAACCGTGGCGTGGCCTGGGCCGATTTCCCCGATGTTCGCCAGTCCGTGCCGCTGCTCCGCCGCAGCCTGGAGCGCGGCCGACTGGGCCATGCGTACCTGTTTTCGGGGGAATCGGCACCGCTGCTCGAACGGGTCGCCCGCGAACTGGCGATGACGGTGAATTGCACCACCCCGTCGGAACGCTCCCCGACCGGGAGCCCGGTGGCGGCCTGCGGCACCTGCTCCAGTTGCCGGCGCATTCGGGAGGGACTTCACCCCGACGTCTACTGGCTCCGCGCCGAGTCGAAGTCGCGGATCGTCCGGGTGGAGCAGGTGCGCGACCTCCTTCACGCCGTGCAGTTGAAGCCCACCGAGGCCGCCTTCAAGGTCGGCGTGATCGTGGGTGCCGACCGCCTGAATCCCCAGGCGGCGAATGCGTTCCTGAAGACATTGGAGGAGCCGCCAAGGTGTTCACTCCTCATCCTGCTAAGCACCGAACCCGAGCGGTTGCTCGAGACCATCGTCTCCCGGTGCCTCCGCCTGGTGTTCCCCAGCGAACTCAGCCCCACCCCGGCCCAACTGGGCTGGCTACGCTCCCTTTCAGCTGGGATGCAAACCCCGCCGAAGAGTCTCCTGCATCGTTACCTCCTGCTCGATGGGCTGCTGCAACACCTGGCCGCGGCGCGGGCTCAGGCGGAGGAGACCGTGGCCACCCGCACGACCACCCAGGAGTCCAAGGACACCGATCCTAAACTCCGGGAGCAGTGGGAGGAGGAGGCGGTGGCGGCCACCGAGGCGGAGTACCGGCAGCAACGCGGGCTGACCCTGCAACTGCTCCAAAACTGGCTCCGGGACGTCTGGGTCGCGACGCTTCACCTCCCCGACCCCGTCTTCACCCTGCCGGAGCTCGTCACGGAAACCCAGGCCATCGCCGCCCGACTCGACCCGGACCGCGCGATGGCCAATCTCCAGTTGCTGGAGGAAACCCAGAGCCTCCTTCACACGAACGTCCAGGAAGCACTCGCGCTGGAGGTGGCGATGCTGCGACTGGACCTCTGAGGCACGCCCCCGCATGCGCCCTCCCCCGTCGGCCCTTCCGCGCCCGGGCACCCTCCCGCTCCCGAACCCTCTCAGCATCGGCCCGGCGCAGGAAACCCTCGGCACTCTCTTTGCAGGCCTCTTCGGGCTGCTGCTCGGCGTCGGTCTGCTCAAACTGGGCAATCCCGTAATCCTGGACCGCCTGGTCGAGTTGCCGCGGAACCTCGATGAGTGGCGAGTGTTCGCCTGGCCCGTCCGCATCGGATACTTCGCGCTCCTGCCAGTGGCGGCCGTGGGCGCCGCCTTCTGGGCATGCTCCGCCAACCGGCGCCCCGCCGGACCACCGTGGTTGCTCGGACTTCTGGCCGGCTGGCTCTGCTGGCAGCTCCTCGCGGCGCTGACCTCCATCGATCCACCCACCACCCGGACCATCCTCGCCCAGTTCGCCTCCTGCGTGGTCTGCTTTGCGCTGGGGCACGGGGCCCTGAGCCGCGTGGCCGAACCCCGTGTGTTCTGGCTCTGCCTCACCTTGGGCTTCCTCGGGATCCTGGGGGTTGCCTGCGAGCAGCACTTCGGCGGACTCGAAGCCACCCGCAAGATGATCCTGGAGGGACCCGAGGCCGCGAGGCTGCCGCAAGAATACCTGGCCCGGATCCGCAGCCATCGCGTGTTCGGCACGCTGGTGTACCCAAACGCCCTCGCCGGAGCCATCTTCTTGCTGCTGCCCCCCTCCGTGGTGCTCGTCGGCCGGTGGGCTGGACAATGGGGAACCCGGGCCGCCCAGGCAGGATTCGCCGCGCTGCTCGTCTTGGGATTGCTCGTCCTCGTCTGGTCCGGTTCCAAGGCGGGATGGCTCCTCGCCATGGCTCTGGGCCTGTTCCTCCTGTTCCACGCCAATCTGTCGGTCCGGCTCAAGATCAGCCTGGCGATCCTGGCGCTAGGTCTCGGGTTGACCGCGTTCACGGTCAAGTTCGCCGAGAAGCTGGCCCAAGGCCCCACCAGCGTCGCCGCCCGCTGGGACTACTGGTCCGCAGCCTGGCAGGGCTTCCGGGAGCGGCCCTGGTTGGGTCAGGGGCCGGGGGCCTTCAAGCGCGTCTACGCCCACGTGAAACGTCCGGAATCGGAGATGGCCCAACTGGCACACAACGACTATCTGCAACAGGCTACGGATTCCGGCTGGCCGGGTTTCGTCCTGTACACGGGCTTCGTCGTCGGTGCCCTGTCCCTGCTTTATCGACGACGCCACGCAATCCTGGACGCTTTCCCACGCGCGGTGTGGCTCGGTCTGCTCGGCTGGTTCGCTCAGGGACTCGTGGAGTTCGGCCTCTACATCCCGGCCACCGCTTGGTGCGCCTTCGCCTTGCTGGGGTGGCTCCTCGCCCAAAAGCCTTCCCCGTCCTCGAAGTGAAGGATTACCCTCAGCCCACCCCGCTATGCAGATACTCTTCCTCAACGGACCGAACCTGAATCTGCTCGGCACCCGCGAACCAGGAATCTACGGGCACCTAACTTTGGCCGACATCGAAGCCCGCGTCCGGGCCGCGGCGCGACCATTGCAGGTGCAGGTCGACTTCCGTCAATCCAACCACGAAGGCGAGTTGGTGACTTGGATTCAGGAGGCTGCGGGGAAGTCGGATGTTCTTGTGCTCAACGCCGGTGCCTATACCCATACGAGCATAGCCCTGCGCGACGCGATCTGCGCGACGGGCATGCCCACGATCGAAATCCACCTCTCAAACGTCTACGCGCGCGAGGAATTCCGGCATCATTCCTGGATCGCTCCGGTCGCCAAGGGGGTCATCGCCGGCTTCGGTGCTGAGTCCTATATCCTGGCGCTACAGGCGGCTGTAACATTAACGCAACCCTAAGAATGACCGAAATCGTCACTTTTTTGACGAATCCATCCATCACCGGCGCAGATCTCAACCCCAAACTCCGCTTGACCCGCTACGTACTCGCCGCTAGGGTCCGCCCGGCTTTAACCGAAAAGAGCAGGTGTCGAGCAACGGCAACTGCTCCTTTGGTTCGTGCGACAGGAAACTTCCTTTCTCTCGCCTTGAGCCCGTTGGATCGACCGGAGAGATGCTGTGGACCTGAAAGATATCAAGGCGATCATCGACCTGATGCGCAAGAACGCCATCTCGGAGTTCGAACTGGAGCGTCAGGAGTTCAAGATTCGCCTCAAGCGGGGGGTTACCCTGGGTGGCGCAGTCCACTATGACGATACAGGGAGCCAGATCGCCTCGGCGGGAACCACGCTGGCTTTGCCCCCGGCGACGGTTGGGGCCTCCGGGGTGCGGTCCGGTGACGGCAATGCTGGGACGGTTGACATCAAGTCCCCGATGATCGGGACGTTTTATCGTTCACCCTCTGCAGAATCGAGTCCGTACGCGGACATTGGCGCCGAAGTCGGGCCGGAGACCGTGGTTTGTATCATCGAGGCGATGAAGGTGATGAACGAGATCAAGGCCGAAGCCCGAGGGGTCATTACCCAGGTCCTGGTGGACAACGCCAAACCCGTCGAGTTCGGTCAACCGCTCTTCAGAATCCGGCCGCTCTGAGCCCGGTTTCGACCGAGAACGGATCGCTTCATGTTCGAGAAGGTCCTTGTCGCCAATCGCGGAGAGATCGCCGTCCGCGTCATCCGGGCCTGTCGCGAGCTGAACATCCGCACGGTAGCGGTGTATTCCGAGGCCGATGCCAACTCGATGCACGTGCATCTGGCTGATGAAGCCATCTGCATCGGTAAAGCCCAGGCATCAGAGAGCTATTTGAGGATCGATCGGATCATTAGCGCCGCCGAGATCGCGGACGTGGATGCCATCCACCCCGGCTACGGATTCCTCTCCGAGAACGCTCACTTCGAGGAGATCTGCACCAGTTGCAACATCCGGTTCATCGGCCCGAGCGCCCGGGCGATGAAGGCGCTGGAGGACAAGAACGTCAGCCGGGCGTTGGCCCGTAAAGCGGGGGTCCAAACCCCGCCCGGCTCGGACGGTGTCGTGGAGAACGAGCAGGACGCCAAGGCGGTCGCGGCCAAGATCGGTTACCCGGTGTTGATCAAGGCGATCGCGGGCGGCGGCGGTAGGGGCATGCGCATCGCTCATAACGACATGTCCCTCGTCACGGGCTACCACACCGCCCGGGCAGAGGCCGAGAAGGCCTTTGGCAATTCGGCGGTGTACATCGAGAAGTTCGTCGAAAACCCCCACCACATCGAGTTCCAGATCCTCGCCGACACCCGCGGGAACGTGATCCACCTGGGCGAACGAGACTGCTCGATCCAGCGCCGCAACCAGAAGCTCGTCGAGGAGACCCCCTCACCGCTCATCGAGAACAAATTCCGCGACCTGCGGAAGAAGATGGGCAAGGCCGCCATTCGCATCGCCGAGGAGGCCGGGTACTCCAATGCCGGCACGGTCGAGTTCATCGTCGATGGCCAGGGGAACTACTATTTCCTCGAGGTGAACAAGCGCATCCAGGTCGAGCACCCCATCACCGAGGAAGTGACCGGTGTGGACCTGGTGAAGCAGCAGATCCTCATCGCCATGGGTGAGCCGCTGCGGCTCCGCGACGCCGATATCGCATTCAAGGGACACGCCATCGAGTGTCGGGTGAATGCGGAGGATCCTTTCGACGATTTCAGACCCTCCCCGGGCCGGATCGAGATGTACTACCCTCCCGGCGGCCGAGGTGTCCGTTTGGATTCGCATGCCTACGGCGGCTACGTGATCCCTTCGTACTACGACTCGATGATCGGGAAGTTGATCACGTTCGGCAAAGACCGCCGGGAGGCCATGGACCGCATGAGCCGCGCACTTTCCGAGTACATGATCACCGGGATCAAAACGACAATCCCCTTCGAGCAGGCGATTCTCCAGGACCCCAACTTCCGTCGCGGCGCGTACACCACCGCGTTCGTCGAGCAACTCCTGACCGGCGGCCGACGCGACCTCCTCGAGGAACGGGCCTAGCCGCCCGTTGAAAGAGTCTGGCAACCGCCCGGAACCACGCAAAGGACCCGAAAAGCCGATGAATGCGCCGTATCACCACGGCGACTACGAGACACCACGGCGACTACGAGACTAGGGGGCTCCGACCCCTTCCTCACCCGGCTTCTCCGCCGCACCGCGCTCTCCGCAAGGGCTCCCGATCCCAGGGTCACGACCTGTCCACAGTTCCCGGTGGCCCCACCGCAGGCGCCACCTCGATCTGGACGGCGATTTCGTCCGGAATGGTCGTGGCCCGCATCGATCCATCTGGTTGCAGGGCCACACAGACAACCGTGAGCCTGCCCCGTGCGACCTCCTCACCCCCGTCGGCGGAATCGCCCGGGCCCGGTTTCCGGAAGCGGAACTCGTAGGTCAACGCCTTCGTCCGCTTCTCGACCACCCGGAGATGGACCTCCACCCGATCCTCGAACCTTAAAGGCCGGTAGTAGTCGCAGGAGGCATGCACCCGGGGCCAGCCAACTTTCGGCGCTCCCGGACGCGCGACCACCGAGTAGCCAAGGGACCGGAAAAACGCGTGCTCCGCCGCCTCCATGAATCGGAAGAAATTGGAGTAGTGCATGATCCCGGCCATGTCGGTCTCGGAAAACTCGACGGCCCGGGTGATGGTGAATTCGCTGGGCATGGTCTGGTTCAGGAGGCGCCCATCGCCCGGCTCGAGACGGCCGACGCCGGGGAAGTGGGGGATACCGGCAGGAGGCCGTGGTAAAGTTCGGCCAGTCGCCCGGCCACGCTGTCGCTGTTGTAGACCTGTTCCGCCGCCCGGCGGCCCGCCTGTCCAAGGCGGGCCGCCAACGCGGGATCCAGAAGGACTTCCAGGATCCGTGCCGCCAAATCCCCCGCGTCATCCGCCCGACAAATGAGCCCGCCGCCGGAAGCCTCCACCAATTCCGGGAACGCCGCCGTGGCCGGCTGGACCACCGGAATCCCGGCCGCCATCGCTTCCACCAGGTAGAGCCCGAAGGCCTCACCGTAGTGGGCTGGCACCGAGAACACGCTCAGTCCCCGGAGGAACTCCTGCTTGGCGGCGTGTTCGAGGTTCGGGTGAAACTCCACTGCCCCGAGCAGGCCTGCCGACTCGAGCCGGCGTTTCTGCGCCTCGACGAACCGCTGGTCGCCCGGTCCCAGGCCGCCCGCGAGGTGCAACCGCAGGTCGGGCACCCTGCCTCCCGCTCGGATCCGCAGAAACGCGTCCACCAGCCGGTCGAGTCCCTTCTCGGGGCACAGACGCGCGAGGTAACCGAGCGTGGGCGGATCGACCCGGCGCTCCGAGGGTCGCCAGCCCTCGAGGTTGATGCCGTTCGGAACGATGTGGATCCGGTCCTTCGGAAGGTGCAACCGGCCAACCATCCGGTCCGCGTAGTACTGGCTGGGAGCCACCAACAGGTCGGCCTCCGCCAACCGTTCGCCCAGCACGTCCCAGGCTGCCTGCCGGTTACGCTCCGGCAGGGCGTCCACAAAGGTGTCCTCGCCCTGGAGGGTCACGGCCACCGCCACCCCCAGGTCGCGCTTGAGCCGGCGGAGCATGCCGACCAGCAGCGCGTTCGAGAGGCTGATCACCTGGGGCCGTTCGTGGGCGGCCAGCCAGGCGACCAGTTCGTCGATCTCACGATTCTGGTTCCCCTGTTCGCCGCGAAGCATGGAGAGGGTCAACTCCCCCACCTGCTCTGGTCGCGTCCGGGCCGCCGCGGTCCCCACCCAGCGCAGGAGGCGGGGGGAGTCCAGCAGGTCGTGGAGCCAGTTGGGGAGCCGTCCCATGAGGGAGGGCGCGAGCTGCTCGAGGTACACGTTCACCCCCCCGAAGAACACCGGGGCGCCATGACTCTCGTCCACTTCGTCGGTCTTCAGCGGAAGGTACAACGGCAGCATCGTGACCTCGTGCCCCCGTCGGCGGAGCGCGGCCACGACCGCGTTGTCGCGGAGGCAATTCCCGCAATACATGCCGCCGGCGCCGGGGGTGAGTTGGACGATCCTCATGATGGCTTGCGTGCGCGGGGGCGAAAGTAGCCGAGCCCCGGCCTTTCGCCAGCCGGCAGGCAGCCCGCTTTGGCACTTGCGGTGGGAAGGTGGTCGGCGAACCTAAGCGGGCCCAAACATGGCCGCCACCCCCTCCTATCCCAAGCATTACTGCGGTGTCTTCGGCGCCTACGGGTGCCCGAAGGCCGCCGAGGTGGCCTACTACGGCCTCTACGCCCTCCAACACCGCGGCCAGGAGAGCGCCGGCATCGTCACCAGCGATGGCCGGAAGTTCCGCCGCGAGATCGGCATGGGCCTGGTCCCCAACGTCTTCACGGGCGCCGCGCTCCACGACCTGGTCGGCTCCATCTCGGTCGGTCACACCCGCTACTCCACCACCGGGTCGTCCAACATCCAGAACGCCCAGCCGCTCGTGGTGAACTGCGCCCGCGGCCAGATCGCCATCGCCCATAACGGCAACCTCACCAACGCCTGGCAACTGCGGGAGGAACTCGAGGAAAAGGGCTCGATCTTCCAGACCACCGTGGACAGCGAGATCATCCTCCACCTGATGGCCCAGCCGCCCACGGCGACCGAACCCAACCCGCTCATCAACGCCATCCGCCGCATCGAAGGCGCCTACTCGCTGGTGGTCATGACGCTGGATGAACTCATCGGCGTGCGCGATCCCTACGGTTTCCGCCCCCTCTCCCTCGGCCGCCTCGGGGACGGCTGGGTCCTGGCCTCGGAGACCTGTGCCTTCGATCTCATCGGCGCCACCTTCGAGCGCGACCTCGTGCCGGGCGAGGTGGTGATCATCAACGCCGAGGGCGTCCACAGCTTCCAGGCCTTCCCCGAACACGAGCGCCGCGCCTTCTGCATCTTCGAGTACGTCTACTTCGCCCGCCCGGACAGCACCCTCGACGGCCACAGCGTCCACCGCGCCCGCGTGGACATGGGACGGCAGCTGGCCCGGGAGTACCCCATCGACGCCGACCTGGTGATGCCGGTGCCGGACAGCGGCAACTACGCCGCCCTGGGCTACTCGCTGGAATCGGGCGTGCCCTTCGAGATGGCGTTCGTGCGGAATCATTACGTCGGACGGAGCTTCCTGCAGCCCGCCCAGAGCCTCCGCGATGTGAACGTCCGCGTGAAACTGAACCTCATCGCCGAGCTGGTGCGCGGCAAGCGGGTGATCATCGTGGACGACTCGATCGTGCGCGGCACGACCTGCCGGGCGCGCGTCACCAGCCTGAAGCAGGCGGGCGCGAAGGAGATCCACGTGCTCGTCAGCTGCCCGCCCCACCGGAACCCCTGCGTCTACGGCATCGACTTCCCCGACCGTTCCAAGCTCCTCGCCTCGAATTACACGAACGACGAGATCCGGCGCTATCTCAGTGCCGATTCGCTCGGCTACCTCTCCCTCGAAGGCATGGTCAAGGCGGTCGGCAAGCCGAAGTCGGCCTTCTGCCTGGCCTGCTTCAACGGGGAGTACCCGGTGCCCTACAGCCCGGTGGTGGAGAAGAACGTGATGGAACGTCGCGCCGCCCGCGCCGAGAGTTTCTCGGCGACGTTCGACAAGGAATCCCGTCAGACCCGACTGCTGTAATCCGGGAAGCCGCCGCGGGAGTGCTGCGTCGGACCGCGGCAGACCCGGCAGCAGCCCCCTCCGACTGACTGCACCATGATTAAAAGCGTCGCCGTGATCGGGGCCTCACCCGATCGTTCCAAGTTCGGCAACAAGGCGGTGCGCGCCTATGCCCGCCAGGGGTTCCGAGTGTTCCCCGTGCACCCCCGCGAAACCAGCGTTGAGGGCCTGCCCGCCTTCGCGTCGATCCGCGACGTCCCGGAGCGCCCCCACCTCGTGAGCGTCTACCTGCCTCCTTCCGTCGGCCTCACGCTTCTGCCGGACATCGCGGCTCGCGGCTGCGACGAGCTTTGGCTGAACCCGGGAGCAGATTCTCCCGAGATGGTCGAAGCGGCGGAGAAGCTGGGGCTGAACGTCGTCCAGGCCTGCAGCATCCTTGGGGTCGGGGTCTCTCCCGAGGGGCTTTGACGTCGGTGCCCACGAAAACCTGGTCCGAATGCACCCCCACGGCGGTCAGCGGAACCGTGCCGGGAATCCTGCGGACGGTTTCCTGTAGATAGGGTTCGTCGGGAATCGCCCGTGGGGCGCGGTGTCACCG
>JBBQML010000098.1:0-10253 GCA_038328885.1 Verrucomicrobiota bacterium
AAGAGTCGCGAGGACGCCGCCATAATCGGAAATCCGCTCGACTCCATCGACAAACACGTCCACCGACCCCGCCGCCACATCGTAAGCCAGCCGATAGGTGTGATAGATGGGACCCAGGTTCTCCAATGCCACCGCAGGCCCATCCGGCTGGGCAAAGAGAACCGGATCGCCATCAGTCTGTCGGCCGATCAGGATGGTGTATCGCCTTGTGCGGTCGCTGAAATCGAGCATCGTGGAAGCCTGACCGTCCGAGGCGCCCTCGACTACCCGCAGCGTGGCCGTCAACTGCCAGCCCGCCGTGAGAATGGTGTTGTGTTCTTCGTCCGACAGCTGCTTTCTGTAGACGTAATACGAGGCCTCGGTGTTGCTGGTGCTGGTGTCGCGCGTGAACCACGCCGCCGTCCCGGTCACGGGATCGTTGTCGATCGGACCACCACTGACGGTCGGCCCGCCAGCACTCACCAAGGTCCAGCCCTCCCCGGTGGGATTGGCGCTGCCCGTGTGCTGAAAGAACGGGGACTGTCCTTGCACACTCGGGCCGGCCATCGCTAGCACGCACCCCACGATGGACACGACGATCTCCCTGGCGACTGGCGTTTTCATCTTATCGGACCGCTCGGGATCGAAACACAGACGACCGGCTTCGCAGAGAGACGAAGCAGTGCCGCTGGTTATCCGTCCTGACGACACCCACTTACTACGTTCAGGTGTCGCGAACTGTCCAGAGCAATCTTCTCCTGACCGACGGCCCTAGGATCTCACCCGGAGGCTGTATTGCCCGGAGCCCACCTCGACGAGGAGACCTTCCGCAGCGCGACCCTGGAGGGTGACGCCCGCCGCCTCCGTCAGGGGACGCTCGTCCAGAAGCACCTGATCGGCCGAGGCAGCCGGCAGACGCAACGTGGCCGAGGTGTTGGGCGGGACGGTGACCGTGAGTTCGAAGCCGCGGGGCCCCTTTTCCCAGGCGCTGTCGATGCGTCCATGGACGGAGTCGTAGTGACCCCGGGCCCAGGTGAGGTTCGGGCGGTCCAGCGGCGCTTGGTCCCTGGACGTCGCGCCAGTCCTCAGCCCATTCCGTGTACAACGCGCGGGCGGAGCCGACGTCCGGCGCGATCGGGTTGAACCAGCCGACCAGGGCCAACGAGGCGGCGAACCAGCGGGTGCGGCGAGGTCTCATGGTGACTTGGTGACTTGGGGGACTTGGGGGACTTGATCGAACCCGAACACACGCCCGGCTGCGCAGGAATAGTGGTGGAAGAAGGGCTCAGGGCGCCGACGGAACCCGGGCCGCCTCGAGCACCGCGTCCGCGAGTTCGCGGGCCGTCCAACGGTTGCCATCGAACTGGCGATGAATCCGGCCCCGGGTATCGAGCACGACGGTCCGCAGGTTGTGCGAGATGCTCCCTGCCTCCCACGTCATACGCAGGTCGAGGGGCGGAGCGATCCTCATGAGGGTGTTCGTGCTCGCGACGGCGAACCGCCAGCGGTTGGTGTCGTCACCCCGGTAACTGCGTGCGTAACCCCGCAGCACGGCGGGCTTGTCGAACTCGGGATCGAAGCTGACGGACAACAGGAGCCAGGGCGGGGGCTTGACCGAGGCGTCGGCGAGGAGGAGACGGCGGGTCTCCGCAAAGTGCCGGTTCATGCGAGGGCAGAAATCCGGCAGCGGACAGCGCACGAAGAAGAAGGTGAAGGCCACCGCCCGTCCCCGAAGGTCCGCGAACCGCAGCGGCTGACCGTACTCGTCTTGCAACGTGACGTCGGGCATCAGGTCCCCGGGCTTGAGTTCGCGCGGCGGGGGGGAGGAGAAGGCCGCCTCCTCGGGATCGATCTCGACCGGCGCCGTGCCGGTGGCAGCGACGGCGGCACCCTGCGTCGGTGCCCGACCCGTCGGGCGCACGGTATCGATCCAGTGTGTTTCGTCCGTCGCCAGCAAACGGAACGTGATGAGGTCGCCAACCGTGATGCCCCGGAGTTCATTGGTGTCGCGCACGTTCAGTTCCATGGTCATGCGAGGCATGTACCCGGGGATCTCCTCGTGGCGGATTACGGCGGTGGTGCGATCGGCAGCGATCTCCCGGACCTCCCCGCGGGTTTCATGCACGTGCTTCGCATGGTCACTCCGGACGAGGGATCCGGTGGGCTGGTCGCATCCCGTCAGAACGAGAAGCGCGCCGAGCAGGACGCCAGAAAAGCCTCGCAGGACCGAGAGGCAGGGAGGGAGGTGGGAGGTCATGGCGGTTCCGCCCTGAGCTGTTGCAGCGTGTTGGTGATCGCGCCCACGGACGACGCCTTCAGCCCGTCGAAGTGGCGCCGGATGCGGCCCTGGCGGTCGACCACCACGAGCCGCTCGGTATTGAGAAACCCACCGGGCATGAGCTCGGCTGCGGGCGTCGTGCCACGCTCGAGGAAGCTGGTGCCGATCAGGTTTTCGACCGTGGAACGGTCCCCGGTGAGGAACAGCCAGCGGTTGGTATCCGCCCCGAAACGGTTGGCGAACTCGGCCAGGACCGGCGGGGTATCGGTGCGGGGATCCACGGTGATGGAGACGAGGCGAACGTCGTCCTGACCGGCGACCAGGCCCTGCTGGGTACTGAGATGGCGGTTCACCTGGAGGCAGGTAAGGGAGCAACTAGTGAACACGAAGCTGACCACCAGGAACTGATTGGAAAGGTCGGCGCGGGACACCGACCGGCCCGTGCGATCGATCAGTTGGAAATCAATCAAGTGTCGTTCCCGTTCGGCGACAGCCTGGCGCCGCTGCTTCTGGCGGATCGCAAAGAACACGACCACAAGCATGAGCAAGATCACGGTGACGCCCGCGTAGATCGGGAGCATCTCCTCCAGCGACCGCCGGCCGGCGGCCGGACCGGGCGTCGCGGGCGGGGTACCCGGGCTCGCCGGATCGGTGGCGGAAAGGCTCATGGGTTGGCCAGACGGGCCTTGAAACCGGCCTCGGCAACCACGTTGGTCAGACGCTCGAAGGTCACGAAGTTGGTGTCCGCGGTCACCAGGGCCAGGCTCTCCTCCAACGAGACTACCGCCGCCGAGACGCCCGGGGTACGCAACAACTCCGAGCGCAGTCCGCTGACGCAGCCGTCGCAGTGCATGCCGGTGACCGCGAGCCGCCAGTTCTGACTCCCCGCCGGCGCAGGACCCAGCGTGGCCGGACCCGGCGGGTTGGTCAGGTCCTTGGTTTCGACGGGACCACAGCCAGCGAGGAGGAAGCCCGCCAGCACGAGGAGCAGGGCGGCGGCCGATGGCCGATGGGATGGTGGCAGGGGAATGGTGGTCAGGTTCACTCGATGGAGGATGATAGTAGCTCGGATTCGGCGCCGGAGAAAGCGGCGCGATGGTGACCCAATTCGCGCGCCAGGGTAGTCCATCGTGACGATCCGGTTCTCTGTTTTCGGTTGTTTCGCGTGTTTCGCGTGTTTCGCGGTCACTGGCTCGGCTACTTGATCCCGGCTCCCTTCACGGCGCCAGGGCGGGGTTCCAGGCGTCGCGCCGGGTGGGGACATCATACACGTCACGGAGTCGATGAAACCCCAGGTGCCCGTCGACAAACGTGTAGTTCGCGCGACCGCGATGGCGGTGCGGATCGAGGTCACTAGCATTTTGCTCCGCCGTCCAGAAGTGGGCCATGACGTGGTCCGCGGTGCCGGGCACCTCAGCCTGGAGGATCGTGGTGGTGGGGTGCGGCACGCTGCCCAGGCGCCGCCACGTGTCGGGGGAACCGACGTAATCGTCGTTCTCGGGGGAAAGCTCGAAGTAGACGTTTTGTCCGTAGCTCCAGTTTCCCTGGGGACGGTGGGCGGGGCAGCGGTAGATGCTGTTGAACAGGTTGGTCCAAGCCACGGTGTCGGGAGCGCCGAGGTAGGAGGCCAGCGCCCGTCCCCAGGGACGCTGGCCGAACGCGAAGGCGGAATGCGTGGAGCGGGGAGGTTCGTCCGCGTGATCGTCGGCATACAACAGGCTGCCGAGGATCACCTGGCGCAGATTGGACCCGCACCGCGCCACCCGGGCCTGGTCCTTGGCCCGGGCGAGCGCGGGGAGCAGCATGGAGGCCAGCACCGCGATGATCGCGATGACCACCAGCAGCTCAATGAGAGTGAACCCAGCGCTGCGGCATTGCCGGGGAAGGGTCACGGCTTGACGGCGCGGATGCGGTAGTATGCCTGGGCCGCCGGCGGACTCTCGTCGCGGAGTGTATGGGTGCCGGGCGGCTGGTTCATCAGCACCGCGACCGACATCCACATGCCAGTCACCGCGCCACGACGTTCCAGCTGGTAGTGATAGCCGCTCCACGTGGTGGGTGTGGTGAAGGTCACTTCCACCTTGCCGTCCACGATCCGGGGGACGGCGAGGTCCAGGCTCTGCGCGACGTTCCAAGTCAGCTCGAACGGTGCCTTCGCCGTGGTGAACTGACCGTCGGCGTCGACGGCCCAAGCCTCGTAGGAAGCGGTGACCGGCCCACGAGCGCCCGGGGCGATCCCGTAGGAAGGGTGGAACATGACCAGATTCCACTCGAAGACCTCCGCCGATCCCGACTGGCCGAACATGGGTTCCCATGCAACCGGCGCCTGACGGTAACGGCGCACCAGCAGGCCCGGAGAGGTGGAGAGTTGGCGGATGCGGATGCCATGCCCCGACGGAAGCGGGTCGCTCTCCCCGTCCAACAGGAACCCGTACTGGCGGTTAAACGCCGCTCCCCCGCGGGAAGGATCCAACTCCTCAAACCACGGATGCAACGGGTCGAACCGGGTGCCGGGCTGGCTGACCACCAGGGAACTCAGCACCGGGATACTAGGATCAAGGTGGATATCCAGGTGCGGTGTGCCGTCGTCCGCGGTGTACCTGATGTTCACGTGAACCATCGGGCCCTGCATCGGGACGCTGGTCAGGACGTCCGCGCTCCCACCTTGGTTCTCCAACTGCACCATCACGGGATCCGAGAAGGCGGTGGTCTCAAAGCCGTCGGCGTTCCGCGCCGTCGAGGCGACCACGAACGACTGCATGCCTTCCACCGGGAACGTGGTTCCGGAAAGGTTGTACTTGAAGCGGCCCACGATCGGATCCAGGTCCATCATGCCGTTATCCATGAACATGGCGACGTGGTGCCGTCCCTGGGGCACGGTCGCGACGGTGGCGGTGCTCGCCAGCACGGAGAAGCCCCGGACGCGACATTCCGGCGCCTTGATCTTCAACGTGAAGTCGGGGACCTCGGTCGTCACCGGGTGCGGGGTGAGCACACGCGCATCGAGCACGACCTTCAGCGTCGCGTTGTTGGCGGCGGTGATCGGGTTCGAGTTGGGCTCGGCGCCCGACTGCGAGTAGCCGTCCAACAGGGTGTTCCCGGCGAACACCACCGGGAACCCGCCGTCCGGAGCGCTGATGACATGAGGTCCGGCGCCCGGGATCTGGAACCGGATCACTCCACCGTGAGTGGCGGCCTCCTCCTCGGTGACGAGGTTGCTTTCGGCGACCGAGAGCGGACGGCCGAGGCCGTGGGCGGCATCGGCCCCGGTGACCCCGCCGAACACGTCGTTAAGGTAGGCAATCGCCTCGACGAGAGTGATGCGGTCGTCGGCATTGCGGTCGTTGCCCGCCGAATTAACCGTGTCGAGCAGGGTGTGGGCGGAGGCCGGGGTAGCAGTAGCAACCGCAGCCAACAGAGGCGCGGCGAGGGCCGTCAGGCCCCGAGGTAAGCGTGAAAGGATCATAGGGGAGAGATTTCAGAGTGGGGGAAACGGGTGAACGATCGGAGTGGAACAGGGACGTGACTTGGCTGAAGGGAGGCGCTCGCGACGATCGCAAGCGCCTGAGAGAATCGGGGACGAAGACGGGTCGACGCCCAGGGTGGGACCCGCGAAGGCTGACGCCGCACGCGGGCGACGTCGGGAGTGAGGATCAGCCGGCGCAAGGCCGGATCAGCCGATCAGGCGGTCCGAGGCGGTGGCAGCGGCGGAGCGTCGGCCCGAGCCCACCAGGCGGATGCGGCGGGAACCAGCGGTCGGTCCAGCGGGGGAGCGGGGACGAGCGTGACCACACGAATCTCGAGAACCCAGTCCAGTTTGGGCGTGGGAGTGCCGGCCTCCTGCCGTTTCTCGGAAGCCCGACCCTCTTTCACCGCCAGGCAGAGCGCGCAGGGATGGTCGCCGTCGAAGGTCTTCTGGAATGCGGAAACCACCGACCCGGACTGGGCGTAACCCACGAACATGGTGGTCCAGGCGACGGTCTGGAGCACGGCCCAGTGAAGTCCGACCGTCGCGCAGAGCGCGAGAGCGGTGATCCATTGGGTCCAAGGGCGACGCACGACGCACCAGACCGTACCGGGCAGAAGTGCCGGCGCAAGCCTCTGAAGATCCCCGGCCCAGGAATCGCTCGTCCATGCCGTCGCCGAAACCCACCGCCTCTCCCTCTCCCGCTACGACCGCGGGATCGACAGCTACCTCAGTGTTCCGGATGCCCAGCGCTCGCTCTACGCCGCGCAGCAGACCCTGGTCTCATTGCGCCTCGCGTAATGCGTGGGGTCGCATCTAAATAGTTGACATTTGGTGCGTTGGTCGCCGTCCCGATCCGCCTCAGATCAGGTCGTAGGTCCACGGCCTGCGCTGCTCCCGGGCGAGGTGATGGTTCGCCTCCCGGTCGCCCACGAATCGTTCCCGGGCCGGGTCCCACCGCAGCTTCCGTCCCGTCCGCAGCGCGATGACGCCAAGATGGCAGAGGCTGGCGGAGCGATGGCCCACCTCGGGTCGGCAGATCGCCGGCTTCCGGCTGCGGACACAGTCGAAGAAGTTCCCCATGTGATCGTCGCTCGACTCGAGACGGACCGCATTCCCGTCGAACGGGGTCTCGATCAGCTCCGACCGGCTGGCCTGCAGGTTCCCGCGGGTCACCCAAATCCAACCTTCGGATCCCAGGAACTTGACGCCGTTCCGCTGGCCATCCGGCTTCGCGATCCCACCGAAGATCGTATCCGCCGTCGTGGTCCGGGTGGTCTGGGTAACCCCATTCGCGTAACTGAAGCTCACCTCGTACTCGCTGAACGCGCTGTAACCGCCGGGGACGGTATCGGTCAGCGCCTGGCCTTCCACGGTCACCGGCCCGTTGACGTCCTCCCCGAGACCCAGCGCCCACAGCGCGATGTCGTTATGATGCGCGCCCCAGTCGGTCATCGTCCCGCCGCTGTACTCGTACCAGAAGCGGAAATTCGTGTGGCACCGTTCCTTCACGTACGCGGTCAACGGCGTCTGTCCCTGCCAGAACTCCCAGTTCAACGCCTCCGGCACCGGCGCCGAAGGGAACGGCCCCCCACGCAACCCAGCCGGCAGCCAGACGTCGATGTGCTCCAGTTTCCCGATCCGTCCGTTCCGCACGAGTTCGCAGGCCAACCGGAAGTTCCGGTCGCTCCGCTGCTGGCTTCCCGTCTGGAGGATGCGCCCGGTCTGCCTGGCCATCTTCACCAGCCGCTTGCCTTCATCCACGGTCAGCGTGAGTGGCTTCTCGCAGTACACGTCCTTCCTCGACTTCATCGCCGCCAGCGACACCAGGACGTGCCAGTGATCCACCGTGGCGCAGACGACCGCGTGAATGTCGTCCCGGGCCATCACCTCCCGGAAGTCGGAGTAGGCGCGCGCGTCGGGATGATCGGCCTTCGCCCGGGCGAGGTTCCCCGCGTCCACATCACAGACCGCGACAATCTGCCCGAACCGGGCCGCGTTCTTCGCGTCGCCCCGGCCCATCCCACCGCAGCCCACGAGAGCAACGGCCGGTCGGTCGTTCGCCCCCAACGGGCGCGGACCGACCGGCGCCGTGGCACCCTCGCACTCCTCGACAAACCACCCGGGCAGCGCCCCGGCCACCGCCGTCGTAGCGGCGCACTGAAGAAATCGACGACGGGACGGCATACCGGGCCGGGAGAGGGAGAGGGTGTGCATAGGGAACGCCCGAGGATGCAACCGAGCTTTCCCGTCGGCGCAACTCCGAAAGTCGAATGCCCCGCGTCCTCGGTGGCCGGCAGGTGGTTCCAAGGAGGGTTCCGTTGCCTCGAAACCGCCTTTCGGTGCGCGTTTGCTGTCCACGGCCCTGGCTGTCGACACGGCAGCCCCACCGGCCTAGCGTGGTTCCATGCAACCCAACCGACCTTGCGTTCGCCCTCGCGACCCACGCGCTCGGGGCTTCACCCTCATCGAACTGCTGGTCGTCATCGCGATCATCGCCATCCTGGCCAGCATGCTTCTCCCCGCCTTGGCGAAGGCCAAGGCCAAGGGCCAGGCCGCGCTGTGCCTGAACAACCTCAAGCAACTTGGGCTCGGCCACATCATGTACGTGACCGACACCGGCAAGACCTTCCCGGTGGGCTACAGCCCCAGCAATTTCTGGATGGCCGTGATCCGCCGCGACGTCCCCGCGGACAAGGTCCGCCTGTGCCCCACCGCGCCAATCCCCACGAAGCGCGTGCCCACCGGCGAATCCATCGGCTCGGCCACCGCCGCCTGGTACGGGCCCATGGTAACCCCTGTCCAATGGAACACGGGCTTCGAGAGCAGTTACGGGATGAATGGCTGGATGTACTCCCCCGCGGGCGAAGGGGTCCAGGACCCCAACAAACAGTTCGCCGGGGAGAGCCAGTACGAAAACCCGGTCAAGACGCCGATCTTCGCCGACTGCAACTGGGCGGACTCCTGGCCCCTCGCCACCGACCCGCCGCCACGGGATGTCTCCGCGGGTGGCAACTCGGCCATGATGCAACGCTTCTGCATCGCCCGCCATGGCTCAACCCCGAGCCAAAAGCCGATCAGCGTCCCCGCCGGCGCGCTCATGCCCGGGTCCATCCACGCGGTGTTCGCCGACGGCCACGTCGAAGGGACCAAGCTCGAACGCCTCTGGTCGCTCGCCTGGCACCGGGGCTACAAGGAGCCCGATAAACGGCCGCGGTGAGGGGTCAGCAAATCCGCGGTAACTGCTCCCCGCTCGGCATCTGGAAGATCCGGTCCGCGCCCCAGGCCCGGGTCTGAATGACCTGTCCCGGAGGCCCACCCGTCACGCTACCGATCCGGCCCGCGTTCAGCTCCGGGTAGTGCCTCCGCAGGATCGCCAGCGCCCGCTCCGCCTGGTGCTCCGGCAGGAACGTCACAAAACGCCCCTCGCACGCCACCTGCAACGGATCCAGACCCAGGATCTCGCACGCCGACCGAACGTCCTCGCGGACCGGCACGCGTGCCTCCTCCAGACGCAGGGTGAGGTCCGCCGTCTCGGCGATCTCCGTCAGCGCACCACCGAGCCCACCGCGGGTCAGGTCCCGAAGGACATGGACCTCAAGGCCGGCGGCCAGCAGATCGAGCACCGCCGCCGTCACGGGCGCCGAATCACTCTCGATGGCACTCTCGAACTGCAACCCCTCGCGCACCGCCATCACCGCCATTCCGTGCCTCCCGATGTCGCCGCTCACCAGGATCGCGTCGCCCACCGCCACCGACCCAGGCTCGATGGCCAAATCATGCTCCAGGACCCCCACCCCCGTGGTGTTCACAAACAGCCCATCCCCCTTCCCCGCATCGACCACCTTGGTGTCCCCCGTCACGATCAGCACCCCGGATCGGACCGCGGCCTGTTGCATCGACTGGACCACCCGCCAAAGCGTTTCCATCGGCAGCCCCTCCTCGAGGATGAACGCCGCACTCAGGTACAAAGGCCGGGCCCCGCTCATGGCCAGGTCGTTCACGGTGCCATGGACGGCCATCGATCCGATATCGCCCCCGGGGAAAAAGAGCGGCCGGACCACGTAGGAGTCGGTCGTGAAAGCCAGGCGCCGACCCGTCGCCGGCAAGACCGCCGCATCGTGTCGCCGGTCGAGGATGGGATTCGCGAACACCGCACCAAACATCCGCTCGATCAGATCGTGCATCAGCCGACCTCCACCGCCATGCGCGAGCAACACCCGCGGGTAATCCCGGATCGCGATCGGGCACTGCATCTCGAAGGGTGTGTTCACGGAAGGACCTCCAGCGCGGGTTGGGGGTCCGGGGCCGGGGCCGTACCCGCCGACCGGCCGTATCGGAAGTAGGCGGCGCAGGCACCCTCCGACGACACCATCGTCGCCCCCAGCGGATGCTCGGGGGTGCAGCGCTGGCCAAAAGCTGGACACTCCGTCGGGCGCAGCCGCCCCTGCAGGACCAGGCCACTCTGGCACTCGGTGGGTGCCGGCGGCTCGGCATGCTGGACCCCGAACCGACTCTCCGCATCGAACG
>JBBQML010000099.1:0-10207 GCA_038328885.1 Verrucomicrobiota bacterium
ACCCACCCTGTCCTTGCTCGCGGCCGTGCTCTTCCAGGTCTCCGCCATGGTGGATTGCGTGGACGGCGACATCGCGCGGGCCGTGTTCAAGGAGACCCCGATGGGCAAGTGGCTGGACCTGGTGGGGGATCAGGTGGTGCATATGGCGGTGTTCGCCGGGATCGCGATCGGGCTCTGGCGTCGCGAACCGGAGGGCCCCTTCCTCGCCCTGGGAGCGGCGGCCGTGCTGGGGGCGCTGATCTCGTTCGCGGTCGTGCTGCGCGGCATGCGGCGTCCGGGACACAGGCACCGGCACCTGCAGCGACTCGTCGATTCGGCGACCAACCGTGACTTCTCCGTCCTCGTGCTCGCGCTCGCGGCGATGAACAGCCTGGAGTGGTTCCTGTGGCTGGCGGCGCTGGGCAGCCATGGGTTTTGGATCACGGTGGTCGCGCTCCAGGCATTCTCCCGCCGCCCGGCCGTGACGATCCGATGAAACTCACGGTCCGGCTCGCGCTCCTTGCCGGTGGCGCGGCTCTGTTCGCCTGGTACCTCCAACGCGTTGGCCTGACGGAGGTGGCTGCCGCCCTTCGGCGCCTGGGTTGGAGCGCCCCGCTGGTCGTCGTGCCCTACTTCGTGGTCTACCTCATCGACACCCTCGGCTGGCGCTGCTCGTTCCCTGCCCCGCCGGGAGTGGGGTTTGCGGCTCTCTGGCGCATCCGCTGGGCCGGTGAGGCCGTGAACAACGTGGTCCCTTCCGCGTACGTCGGAGGCGAGGCGGTGAAGGTGCTGCTCCTCCAACAACGCGGCGTTCCCACCGACCACTCCACCAGCGCAGCCATCGTTTCCAAGTCGGCGCAAACGCTCGCCCAACTCCTCTTCGTCTGCGCGGCCGCCGTGGCGTTCCTCCAACTCGCCCCCCACCACCCCGGCCTGCGCACCGGGCTCCTGGTGGTCCTCGTGGGGGGCCTCACCGCGGTGCTGGCGCTGTTCTGGATCCAGCGACGCGGCGTCTTCGCGACCGTGCGACAACTGACCGACCGCCTGCGCTGGAACCCCCGCTGGCTCCTCTCCCGGCAGGAGCGTCTGCGCGCCCTGGACGCCACCATCACCGGCTTCTACCGCGACCATCCGCGCGCGTTTTTCGCCAGTACCAGCGCCTATCTCGCAGGCTGGCTGCTCGACACCCTGGAGATCTACCTCGTCGCCCACCTGCTCCAGCAACCGCTCCCCTGGACCGGCGCGCTCGTCATCGAGGCCTTTGTGGGCGTGGCCAAGGTTCTCGGCCTCTGGGTCCCGGGCGCCCTCGGCGTCCAGGAGAGTGGCCTGCTCCTGCTCGGTCGAGCCCTGGGCCTGCCCGAACCCTTCTGCCTCGCTTACGCGCTCATTCGACGGGCCAGGGAGGTGGTCTTCGTCGCCATCGGCTGGCTCTTCCTCTCGGCCGAACATGCCAGCCTCGGCGGACTGCACGCGGCCACCCACCAGAACGTAACGTCAAGGTAGCCTTCCCGAAGCGATCCGGTTATTGTCGATCGGTGGTTGCCATAATATACGCTGCCGGCCGCGCTACCCGCCTGGGTCCCGCCTTCGCCGGCATGCCCAAGATCCTCCTTCCTATCGAGGGCCGATCGCTCCTCGATTGGCACACGGAACGCCTCGCCCAGGCCGGGGTCGATACGTTGTACGTCGTCACCGGGCACTGCCGTGAGCAGATCGCCGCGGTCCTGCCCGAACTGTCGAGGCTCCATGGCATCCGCCTCTACGAGCTCCACAACCCCGATTTCTGCGAGGGCAGCGTGATCAGCATGCATGTCTCCCTCGGCGTGCTGGAACCGTCCCCCTTGCCCCTGCTGCTCATGGATGGCGATGTGCTCTACGACACCGAACTCCTCCGCCGCCTGATCGCGTCCCGGCACCCTTCCGCCATGCTCGTCGACTTCGGTGTCAATGCGATGGACGATGACCCGGTCCTCGTTCCCGTCATCCATGGCCGTCCGTTCGAGTTCGTGAAACGCTGGACGGGCAGCGCCGACCGCGTGGGCGAATCGGTTGGGTTCTTCAAACTGGCGCCTGAGCATCTCCCCCTCCTGGCGGCCGAAACCCGCGCCCGCACCGCCGGTCTCAGCCGGCTTGACTCGATGGATGAGGTGCTCCGCAGCCTGGTCAAGGCAGGGATCGTGGGGTTCGAGGACATCACCGGGCTGCCCTGGACGGAAATCGACTTCCCTCACGACCTGGCGTTCGCCCGCGAAGTTGTCCAGCCCGCCCTGATGGAGCGGGTGCGCGTTGCCGGGGCCGACTGAGGTCGCTCCCGGCCGGTCAATACTCAGACCAACCGCTTGAGGTGCTCGATGGAGCGCTTCGCCTGCTCGACGGTGCCACACTCCACCGACAGCACGATGTCCCTCGGGCAGTCCTTGCGGACCATCTGGATGACCCGGGCCCAATCGATCACCCCATCCCCGCAGGCGAATCCCACGGGGGTGCCGGTGACCTTGCCGCGTTCCGCGTCTCCCTGCCCGACCGAGATATCCTTGCCGTGGAGGTGCACCATCCGTTTCGCCACACGCTTGAGCCACTTGTAGGGATCGGCGCCGCAGAGGAATGCGTTCCCCGTGTCGTAGTTGATCCCGATCGACGGGCTCTTCACCAGTTTCGCGATCCGGTCGAGTCCCTCGGGGGTTCGGCTGTATTGCTGGTGACACTCGAGCCCGATCAAAACCCCACGCGGCCCCGCGACCTTCACCGCCTCCATGAGGGTGTACCGCATGAGGACGAAATCCTCCTCCTCAGTCGTCCACGCCTGCTTCGGACCCTCGTCGGTGTTGACCACCGGGGCCCCCGCCTCGGCCGCGAACCGGATCGCCTGCTTCAGGTACTCCGTGCCGATCTCGGGCTTGGTAATCGGGGTGTGCGCCGACAACCCGGAGAGCTTGACGCCGCACTCCGCGGCGACCCGCCGGAGGCGCAAGGGGTCGTCGAGCATCGAGACGCTGTGGAAGTATCCCGCCTCACTCAGCAGCTCGCGCCCCCAGTGAACCATGGGTTCGATGTACTCGTACCCGAGTTCGGCCGCCTTGCGCGCGCCCCATTCGAAGGACTTGTCCTCGTGGCGGACGAATTCGAGGTTGATGCCGATCTTGATCTTGGCCATGGCGGATTCTCCGGGAGTTGGTCGTGCGTCGTGGGGGGGGTGGTGGGTCGCTCGCGGTTCGGGAGCCCGGGATCGCCCCGGCAGGAAGCCCTTGCATTCCCGCCGGAAAGCCCGGGAAAAGCAGTCACTTCCGGGTAGGTCTCCAATCGCCGAGGCGTTCCCCCAGGAAAGCGGTGTTCTGGGTCTCGGGATAGGCCACCAATCGATACCGCAGCGAGAAATCCTTACCCGCTTCACGCTGGATCGGCTGCCGGCCCAACCCCGGCGTCGCCGCGAGGTACGCGAACGCGTTGCGCATGGTGAAGAAGAGCGATTCACCCAGGTTGTCCGGGTGCGCCGCGAGGGCGAGATGGACCGGACGACCGCCCACCTGCCCCGACACCGCCGTCCACCGGGCCGCCCGCACGTCAGAGGTCTGTGCCTCGCTATACGCCAAGCCCGCGGAGTTCTGGAACTCGGCCACATGATCCAGTTCCGGCGGCAACCGCAATCCCAGGCCGTTGTAATCGGACCCGTGGAGTTCCACCCGGGCGGCGCCGGGTCCAACCGTGAAGTCCGAACGCCATTCAAGGGCCACTTCCTCAAGGCCCGGGTCCACGGTGATCACCAACGTCCGCCGTTCGAGCAACAGCGCCGCCGCCGCCGCCTCCACATCCGCAGGCTGCCAACGCAGGGAATGCTCCAGCACCGCCTGGGGCAACCCCTCCGACGTACGCCCCAACACCAGTGTCGGGGGACGCACCGTTACCTGCCGCCCCGCTGGCGGTTTCTCTTCCCAGAAATTCACCCCGTTCACGCGGATCGCGAACATCAAACCGTGGTGGTGCAGGTGGTCCGACGGGGCGTCGAGCAGCAGGTTCTCACCCCGCAGGGTGTACAACTCCCGCACGTAGGGCTTCCACTGCGTCGGCGCCCAGGCGTAGGCCAACAAGGCCCGCCCCCGAAAGCGGATCACCACCTCGCCCCGAGCCTCATCAACCCCGCCCACCAGGGTTTCCGTGCCCGAAATCGCGTGTCGCGGCGCCGCCTGAAGCCCCGTACAGGGCCCGCACGCCACCCCAAGAACCGTGGCGAACAGCCACCTCGACCGGGTCAGGAACCGCTTCATGGAATGCCCCATTCCTATAGATCGCCCTCCCAACCAGCCAGCCCTCGCTTGGCCGCCCCTCCCCCTTTCTTGGCTTTCCACCGATTTCAGGCTGGCGCGCGGCTGGATGCGACCCGCTAAATTACTCCATGAGCACCGAGCCTCGCGTCCCCGACACGCGTCCGCGTCACGGGTTCACCCTGATCGAGTTGCTGGTCGTCATCGCCATCATCGCGATCCTTGCCAGCATGCTCCTGCCCGCCCTGGCGAAGGCGAAGGAGAAGGCCCGCACCACGTCGTGCATCAACAGCCTCCGCCAACTCTCCCTCGCTCAGCGTCTCTACGCCGATGACGCCGAAAGCCGGTACTGCCCAACCTTCCAGGTCCGCGGTGACAACGTGATCCGCAAGGGATGGTTCAACTTCCTCCAACCCTACACGCAAACCACCAACCTCCTGCTCTGCCCCAATCGCACCAAGAAATTCCGCGAGACCGTCGCCAACTACCCGAGCGACCAGCGGGACAAGGCGGTCTCGAACTATTCGATGAACTTCCGCCTCGGCGGCTGTGACTGGCCCAACGTCTGGGACGCCCGCGATTGGCCTCAGCTCAAGGACACCGCCGTCCGCAACCCCGCCGCCACCGTCCACCTTACCGATGGCGGCTCCAGACCGGTCAACACCAAGGATCGCTTCAAGTGTGTCACCCCCCAATCGGTCGAAAAAGGCGGCTGCTGGATCGTCCACGATCCCGCCAATGACGCCCCGTGCTCCGGTTGCGTCACCTCGAGCGGCGACCCGAACTGGGGCGGCCCCCACCTCCGCCACAACGAACGCTCGGTAATCGCTTACGCCGATACCCATATCGAAGTCAAACGGGCCTCCGACTGGTACTGGGCGGGTACCCCCTGGTTGAAGCCGGATCTGGGTGGCAATGGCGAATAGGCCAGCCCGCCACCCGGCCCCGCGCCTGACGCCGCCCGCGCCTTCCCCTCTCCATCCAGCTCCATTCCCTCCGCCTTTCCCCCGTCTCCTGTTCATGAGTCGTTCGTCCCTCTTCCTCGTGCTCGCCGTCTGGCAAGTCGCCCTCGCCGTCGGTGCCGCCCCCTCCACCACAGCGCCCACGCCGCCCACGCCGCCCACGGCGAACGCGGAACGCGTGGATTTCAATTTCCAGATCCGCCCCCTGCTGTCCGATCGCTGCTTCGCCTGCCATGGCCCGGATGACCAGGCCCGCAAAGCCACCCTCAGTCTGCACACCCGCGACGGAGCCCTGCGCGGGGGCAAGTCCGGCACCCCTTCTCTCACCCCAGGCAACCCCGCCGCGTCCGAAATCCTCCGAAGGATCACCACCACGGACGTCGACGACGTCATGCCACCGCCGGACTCCAAGCTCCCGGCGCTCACCCCCGCCGAGGTCGAGCTTGTGAGGCGCTGGATCGCCGAGGGCGCCGAGTTCAAGGAACATTGGGCATTCCTCCCCGTCTCCAACCCCGTCATCCCCGCCCTCCCGGCGGATCCCAGCCCCCCCGGAGCCGAACCCCCGCATCCCATCGACGCGTTCGTTCGTACCCGCCTGACGCGGGAGGGTCTGTCTCCGCAGCCGGAAGCCCCCCGCGAAACCCTCCTCCGACGACTCAGCCTCGACCTCACCGGGCTGCCGCCGTCGCTCGCCGAGTTGGACGCCTTTCTCCAGGACACCTCCCCCCAGGCCTATGAGCGGGCCGTCGACCGACTGCTGGGTTCCCCGCATTACGGCGAGTGGATGGCGGTGGAATGGATGGACCTCGCCCGGTACGCCGACACCTTCGGCTACCAGGCCGACGTCGATATCGACCTGTCCCCGTGGCGCGACTGGGTCATCCGCGCGTTCAACGAGAACCTGCCGTGGAACCAGTTCATCACCTGGCAGTTGGCCGGGGATCTACTCGAAAAGCCCACCCCCGATCAGGTGCTCGCCACCGCCTTCAACCGGCTGCACCGCCAGACCAACGAGGGTGGCAGCATCGACGAGGAGTGGCGTATCGAGTACGTCTCCGACCGCGTCCACACGATGGGCACCGCATTCCTGGGCCTGACGCTCGAATGCAGCCGCTGCCACGACCACAAGTACGACCCGATCAGCCAGCGCGACTACTACAGCCTCTCCGCCTTCTTCAATTCGATCGACGAATCGGGGCTGTATTCCCACTTCACCCGGGCCACGCCAACGCCCGTGATGCCCCTGTGGCAGGGCGACGCCGAAACGCGCCATGCCCGGGCTGCCCAGGCGGTTGGCGACGCGGAGGTTCAGCTCGCCGCGACGCTCGTGAGTGCCGGGCAACGCCAGGAGTCCTGGGCGCGAGGGCTCGATCCCGCCGCCGCCGCCGAGGCGCTCCACCCCACCCGGTCCTCCATCGCCCGGCCCGTGGCGCACTTCGCCTTCGACGAAATCCACGGCGGCAAGACCCCGGATTCCCTCAGCACCAACACCGCCACCCTGCAGGACGCCCCCCGGCTGGTACCCGCGGACGGCGGCCAGGGGCAGGCGCTCCAGTTCAGTGGCGACAATTCCGCCACGATCACCCACGCCGGCACGTTCGGGCGCACGGATCCGTTCAGCTTCAGTCTCAGGATTCAACCCACCGAGGCGCAGTCCCGCGCCGTCGTGCTCCACGCTTCCCGGGCTTGGAGTGATTCCGGCAGCCGAGGGTATGAACTCGTCCTCGACGAAGGGCGCCCCACTTTCGCCCTGATTCACTTCTGGCCGGGCAACGCCGTGGCCGTCCGGGCGAAGAATCCGCTGGCGCTGGGACAATGGGCCGACCTCGCCGTCACCTATGACGGCTCGAGCCGCGCCGCGGGCATCCGGATCTTCCTGAACGGCCACCCCCTCGCCACCGAGGTGCTCCGCGACAACCTGTACAAGGACATCCAACACCGCTCCGAATGGGGCGACTCCGAGGCCGGGAACATCCACCTTACCCTCGGCGCCCGCTTCCGCGATAACGGCTTCAGAAACGGTGTGATCGATGACCTGCGGGTGTTCGATACCGAACTCACGGAGGTCGAAATCGTCCTGCTCGCCGCGGCGAAACCGGGCGGGGACCGCGGCCCGATCCATCCACCCGCGTCGCTCCTGGCCCACTACCTCGCCCGCCACGATGAGCCCTACCGGACCGCCCTCGCCGCCCTCCGGGCCGCCCGGGTGGAGGAGAACAACCAGATCACCCCGGTCCGCGAAATGATGGTCATGAAGGACCTGCCGGAACAGCGGACCGCCTACGTGCTCAAGCGGGGCATGTACGATGCCCGCGCCGAAGCCGTCGGACCCGGAGTGCCGGAAAGGATCATGCCCTTCGATCCCGCCCTGCCCCGCGATCGACTGGGTCTGGCGCGCTGGATCGTCGACCCGCGCAATCCCCTCGCCGCCCGGGTCGCCGTGAACCGGGTATGGAAACTGCACTTTGGCCGCGGACTCGCCGCCACCACCTGGGATCTCGGAGCCCAGGGACAGATGCCCACCCATCCCGAGCTCCTCGATTGGCTGGCGCGACGTTTCGTCGATTCCGACTGGAACCGGAAGAGCCTGCACAAGCTCATCGTCACCTCGGCGACCTACCGCCAGGCCTCCACCACCCCCGCCGCCCTGGGCGCTCGAGATCCCGACAACCAACTGCTCGCCCGGGGTCCCCGCCACCGCCTGAGCGCCGAACAGATCCGTGACAGCGCGCTGGCGGTCAGCGGCCTCCTGGTCCCCACCCTCGGAGGCCCGAGTGTGAAGCCCTACCAGCCGGCGGGCGTTTGGGAGGAGGCGGGAACCGGCAAGTCCTACACGCAGGACAAGGGCGACAAGCTCCACCGCCGCAGCCTCTACACCTTCTGGCGCCGCACCGCGCCCCCGCCCGGGATGCTGACCTTCGACGCCACCTCCCGGGAGGTATGCACCGCCAAGCGCGAAACCACCGCCACCCCGCTGCAATCCCTGATGCTGCTCAACGACGTCCAGTTCCTCGAAGCTGCCCGGGTCCTCGCGGAGCGACTCGTTGTCCAGTACCCCGCCCAACCGGAAGCACGGATTACCGAGGCATTCCGTCGTATTACCGGCCGCCAGCCGGAAACCAGGGAACAGGAGCTGTTGCAGCAACTGCACGAGGAACAACTCGCGTATTTCGCTTCCACACCCGGGGCCGCGACCAACTACCTGGCCGCCGGTGAGCACCCGCACCCCCCCAACCTCCCCGCCCCCGAGGTCGCCGCGACCACCGTCCTGACCAGCACCCTCATGAACCACGACGAGTTCGTCACGAAACGCTGAGCCCCCCACTGACCACTGACCACTGATCCCTGATGACTGATCCCTGACGACTGCCCCCCAATGACCGCCCACCCCGTGCCCCTCTGCACCGGCCCCGACCCCTCTGCGCTCCTGCAGACCCGCCGGGGTTTCCTCAACCGCTTCGGCCTCGGCCTCGGCGGGATCGCCCTGGCCCACCTCCTCAACCCGCCCGGCAGCCGCGCGTCCTTGACCTCCGGAGTCGGCTCGTCGGCTGGCGACCGCGGCATCCTGGGCGGCCAGCTCCATCATGGCGCGAAAGCCAGGCGTGTGATCTACCTCTTCATGGCCGGCGGGCCGTCCCAGTTGGAGACGTTCGACTACAAGCCGCTGCTGAATGAGAGGAATGGCGAGGAACTCCCGGCCTCAGTGCGGATGGGCCAGCGCCTCACCGGCATGTCCGGCAACCAGGCCACGCTCCCCATGGCCGGGTCGGCGTTCAAGTTCGCCCAGCACGGCCAATCGGGAGCCTGGCTCAGCGAACTCCTGCCCTACACCGCCAGGGTGGTGGATGATCTGTGCATCGTCCGTTCGATGCACACCGAAGCCATCAACCACGACCCGGCCATCACCTTTCTCCAGACCGGCTCCCAGATCTCCGGCCGACCGAGCATCGGCTCCTGGGTCCACTACGGGCTCGGCAGCGACAACGAGAACCTTCCCGCCTTCGTCGTCCTCGTCACCCGCGGCAAAGTCGACCAACCGCTCTACGCCCGCCTCTGGGGCAACGGCTTCCTTCCATCCCAGCACCAAGGGGTCCAGTTCCGATCCGGGCGCGAAGCGGTGCTCTACCTGAACAACCCCGCTGGCATCACCCCGGCCAGCCGCCGACAGATGCTCGACCGACTCAAGGACCTCCACGAATTCGCCGCCGGGGAAGCGGGCGACACGGAGATCGAGACGCGGATCGCGCAATACGAGATGGCCTACCGCATGCAAACCAGCGTGCCCGAGGCGACCGACCTCTCGAAGGAACCCGCCAGCACCTACGATCTCTACGGGCCCGACGCGAAGAAGCCCGGCACCTTCGCCGCCAACTGCCTCCTTGCCCGCCGCCTCGCCGAGCGCGGGGTGAAGTTCATCCAGTTGTATCACCAGGGCTGGGACCAGCACGGCGGCCTCCCCAACGGCATCCGGCAGCAGTGCAAGGAAACCGACCAGCCCTGCCACGCCCTGCTCACCGACCTCAAACAGCGCGGGCTCCTCGAGGACACCCTGGTCGTTTGGGGCGGCGAGTTCGGCCGCACCAACTATTCCCAGGGCAAACTCACCGCCACCGACTACGGCCGCGACCACCACCCGCGCTGCTTCTCGGTTTGGCTCGCTGGCGGCGGTGCCAGGTCCGGGACGGTCTATGGCAGCACGGACGAGTTCGGCTACAACGTCGCCGAGAACGGGGTGCATGTTCATGACCTCCACGCCACCCTCCTCCATCTGCTGGGCGTGGATCACCAGCGCCTGACCTACTTCTTCCAAGGCCGCCGGTTCAGGCTCACCGACGTTCACGGCAAGGTGGTGCATCCGCTCCTCGCCTGATCTGGCTCACGCTGCGCCCCTAACGGCCTGTTCAAAAAGCCCCCTTGTCCCGATCGGGGACCGACCCGTAGCCGCCGTCGTGCGACGGCGCTGTTCCCCGGGTTTCAACTGCGTTCGCGAACCCCGGTACGCCTGTC
>JBBQML010000100.1:0-10191 GCA_038328885.1 Verrucomicrobiota bacterium
ACTTTGCGCGAACACCGGGTCAAGGCCAGCCTTCGCAGCCCGCACTTACTCGCGCGCCTGGCTCTGATCGACCCCGAACTCACCCTCGACTTGCCACCGGCGGTGACGGCCGCCACCGGTCTGGACGCCCTCACGCAGGTCATCGAGCCGTTCGTCTGCCGTCGGGCCAACCCGCTGATCGACGGCCTCTGCTGGGAAGGCGTCCGACGCCTGGCTCGTTCGCTGAGGACAGCGGTCCAGTCCGGTCACGACCTGACGGCCCGCACCGACGTGGCCTACGGTGCCCTCGCTGGCGGTCTCGCCCTCGCCAATGCCGGGCTGGGTGTCGTCCATGGGCTCGCGGCTCCCCTGGGCGGGGCGTATCTCGCGCCGCATGGCGCGGTGTGTGCGGCGTTGCTGCCCCACGCCATGACCCTCAACACGCTGGCCCTGTGCGCCCGCGAACCTGAGTCGCCGGCCCTGCCCCGGTACACATTACTCGCCCAGGACCTCACCGGCCGCGCCGACGCCAGTCTCGCGGACGGACTGGCCTGGGTCCACGAACTGGTCCGGGACCTGGCCATTCCGCCGCTGCGCACCTACGGCCTCACACCGGCGGAATTCGGCACCCTCGCGGACCAGGCGGCAGCGGCCAGCAGCATGAAGGCGAACCCGATCGCGTTGGAGAGGCACGAGGTGGTCGCCCTGCTCGACGCCGCCTGGTAGTTCGCGGCGCGGGGCATGGTGGGTTCCGCGTCCCCGTTCGTGACAGGACATCCAGTCCGGCCCAAACTCCAACCGGCCATGTCGAACGCCCCTGTGCACGCCGCTCACGCCGCTCACGCCGGAGGAGTGAGCGTCCGCCGCGCGCGGCGCGAGGATTGTCCCGAGATCCTCGCGATCTACAACGACGCGATCCTGACCACCACGGCCTCCTACGACCTTGAACCGCGCACGCTGGAGCACCGTCTGGCGTGGTTCGATGGCCACGCCCAACGCGACTACGCGGTGTTCGTGGCCGAACTGGGGGGGCAGGTCGTCGGATGGAGTTCCCTGAGTCCTTATCACGACCGGTTTGGCTACCGGTTCACGGCAGAGAACTCGGTGTACCTGGCGGCCAGCCACCGCGGCCGAGGCCTGGGTGGGCACCTCCTGCGCCCCCTGTTGGACGCCGCGCGCGCCCGGGAGTTGCATGCCATCATCGCCGCCATTGATGCCAGCAACGAGGCCAGCCTCCGGCTGCACCGGCGGTTCGGCTTCGAACAGGTCGGCCACTTCAAACAGGTCGGCCACAAGTTTGGCCGCTGGCTCGACGTCATCTACCTCGAGCGAATGCTCTAGCCTGCTGAGAAAGCCGGGCAGCCGCCCGGAACAACGCAAAGGAACCCCGGAAAGGCAATGATTGCGCCGTGTCACCACGGCGACTATGAGACAAGAGGGCTTTTTGCACTGGCTCCGAGCATGCGGGATGCGCGGGCGGAATTCGGGCTCGACGCGGCCCGCCGGGTGCCCTACCGAAGGGATACCTCATGAAAGCGCGCAGCGTTCGTTCTCAACGGGGCGGGTTCACGCTGATCGAGTTGCTCGTCGTGATCGCCATCATCGCGATCCTGGCCAGCATTCTCCTGCCGGCCATGGCGAAGGCGAAATACAAGGGCAGCCGGACCGCCTGCCTGAACAACATCCGCCAGCAATACCTGGCGCAGATCCTCTACGCCGATGATTTCCAGGGGAAATTCCAGCAGCACGCCGACGGCTCGCCCGACTACCACCGACTCGGGGGGCGCAAGGACAGCATCGTGGACAGCCTGCGGGGCACCTATGTGAGCAGCAGCTGGATTCTGATCTGCCCCGTGACGGCGAAGTCCTTCGGGCGGCTTTGGCTGAACTATGCCAGCCCGGCGAACTTCGCCGATAAATCCACGCGTGACTACGGTGGCTGGGACACCACGGCCGGGAACGTCTACACACCCTACATGTGGCTCGCGAACTTCCCGGGCATGAAATATCTCTCGGCAAGCGGCAGCAAGGACCCCCAGGCCGCAGACCTCGAGCCCGAGTGGCCCAAGACCACCGAGGAATGCGATTCGCGGCGGGCCTTCATCACCCACCGGGTCAGCGACACCCCGGGCACCAAACTCTGGGACGTCGGGCACCTGGGACGTTTCGACGCGGGCAGCGTAAGCAAGCATTTCCTGGAATTCTCCCTCACCCCGGACCAACCCGTCGGACAGGCCGACGGCAGCGTGATCATCCGCAACAAAGCCCTGATCCGGAAGCGCGCCCAAGGCGGGCCGAGCGCGGACACCTCCTACTACTACTGAAGACATGGCAGCCGCGGCACTCGACCAGATTGTCACCTACTGCGACCAACTGCTGCGCACCGCCGACTTCGGGGATTGGGAGGGGGCCTGGAATGGCCTGCAGGTGCAGAACTCCGGGCAGGTGACACGCCTCGCTGCGGCCGTCGACGCCCGGATCGCCACCGTGCGGCTCGCGGTGGCCGCGGGGGCGGACCTGCTCCTGGTGCACCACGGACTGTTCTGGTCGCCACAGCACCCCTGGACCGGACCCCGCTACCAACTCCTCCGCCTGGTCCTCGAGCACGACCTGGCCATCTACAGCTCACACCTGCCGCTGGATGCCCACCCGAGACTCGGCAACAGCATCCAGCTCGCCCGGGCCCTGGGGTTGCGGGGCTGTGTCCCGTTTTTTGAAGCCAAGGGCCAGTTGATCGGCTACCGCTCCGCCACGCGGGTGGATCGGGCAACCCTGCTCGAACGACTGGCCACCGCCACCGGGACCCGTCCCGTGCTCCTGCCCGGGGGGCCGGCCGGGTGCCGGTCGATCGGCGTGGTCACCGGTGGAGCGGGCGCCGAACTGCGCGACGCCGCCCGGGCGGGCGTCGACACGTTCATCACCGGGGAGGGTCCGCACTGGACCGCCGCGTTGGCGGACGAACTCGGCATCAACGTCCTGTATGCCGGTCACTACGCGACCGAGACCTTCGGCGTGCGCGCGCTGGTCGGCCACCTCAGTCGCCGCTATGGGCTACCCTGCGAGTTTCTCGACTGCCCGACGGGGCTCTGACTCTGAAGTGCCCGCCGGGCGAAGACGAACTGGTTCGAGGTCTGGCCACCCAGTTTGGACCAGAGAAGGTCCAGCAGGTAGAACCCGCCCACCACCGGCAGGCTCTTCAGGTTCAGGAACTCCCACCGGGAAGGCCCCCGCTCGATCGAGTTCAGGCCGAGGGCGTTTCGCAGGCTGATGATCCAGAACGCGATCGAAGGCGTGCAACCCTGCCGCTCGATCGCATAGCCCGCATCGCGCAGGAGTTGGGCCAGCGCTGCCAGGCTGAATAGATGGAAGTGCCGCGGGAGGTGGTACCCCCCCCAATAGCGACCGCGGAATAATCGGTAGTCCCACCCCCCGCGGTTCGGGGTGTCGATCACGAGCACGCCTCCCGGCGCGAGCTTGGCATGGATCTGCCGCAGCGCCGCCCGCGGGTCGCGCAGGTGCTCGATCAACTGCCGCAGCACGATGAGATCGTGGCCCTCGTCCCGCAGCGCCGTCAGGTCGGTCTCCACATTCCCGGTCACGCATCGGATTCCGGCGGCCTGCGCCTGCCGGAGCACTGCGGCGTCGAACTGCAGATCGAGGCAGATCGCCTCCACGGCTGCGGGCGCCACCGCCCCACCCACGGCCCCCGCCCGCCGCCCGAAGACTTCCTTGAGCTTGAGCAGGCGCGTCAGGTTCCCTCCGCCGATGTCGACGATCGAGCGCACCGGCCGATTGCCCAACTGACGACGGAGGTTCTCGGCGTCCTTCACCATCTTGGCCTCCACCACCGGTCCCTCCATGTAGATCGGGGACTTCGGATTCACGGTGTAGTACCACGGAGGATACAACGCCGGCACCTCGTGCACCGCCGGCAGCGGGTGCACGAAAACATGACCGCAGCGGTGGCAGGCCACCAGAGACCATTCGCCCTCCCGGCAGCGGTACTCGAAGTCCGGAGCCCTGACCACCAGGCGGGCCCCGGTGTGAGCGCACACCAGGCACCGCGGTTCGGCGTCGGGTGCCGGGTCAGGAGCTCCCGGGGTGGACGAACCGGGCTGCGTGGGAGAAGAGGACGCCATGTCAGGACGGGGAATCCTGCCCCCCTGCGCGAGCAGGTTGCGAGCCCGGGAAGCGGGGGATCGAACCGGGATGGACCCGACGGCCCGATGAATTCCCTCGACGCTTTCTGACCGCCGCCGGAAACATCGCCGCGGTGCCCTTCGCCATTTGCAACGAGATCTATCACTCGGATCCTGCACGGCGCCCCTGGCCGCCGGAAGCGGTGTTCGCACACGTGGCCCTCACGGGCTACGACGCCGTGGAGTTGGCCCCCTTTACGGTCTGCCGACGGGTCACCGACCTGACCGCCAGCGACCGAACCCGGCTACGCGACACGGCCCGACGCGCCGGAATCCCGATCTGTGGCATCCATTGGGTGCTCGCCCACACCGAGGGTTTCCATGTAACCCACCCCGAGGCCACCGTCCGGGAACGCACCGCCCGTTATCTCCGCGACCTGGTGGATTTCGGGGCCGACCTCGGCGCTCCGATCCTGGTCTTCGGGTCACCCAAACAACGCAGCCTGGAGCCCGGGGTGACCTACGCCCAGGCCTGGGACTTCGCGACCGCGACGTTCCGCGACGCCGTCCGGCAGGCGGAGGACCGCCAGGTGACCCTTTGCTTCGAACCGCTCTCGCCATCCGAGACCGACTTCGTCAATACGGCCGCCGAGGCACGCCGTTTCGCCGCGCAGTTCGCCAGCCCCGCGATGCAGATCATCCTCGACGTCAAGGCCATGAGTTCGGAGCCGACCCCGATCCCCGACCTCATCCGCGCCTCCGCCGGCGCCTTCGCCCACTTCCACGCCAACGACCGCAATCTCAAAGGCCCGGGGTTCGGTGAGGTGGATTTCCGCCCGATCGCCGCCGCCCTTCGCGAGGTCGGCTACACCGGCCAGGTCTCGGTCGAGGTCTTCAACTTCGAGGAGGGTCCGGAAACCATTGCCGAGCGCAGCCTGGCCCATCTGCGGGCCGCGTTCGGGGCCTGAGCGCCAGCCCACCGCGAGCTCACCCGACCGCGCTGCCCAATGCCTGCCGATTCCCGCCCCGACGACCTCCTCGACCCGCAGGCACTCGCCCAGGCCGAGTTGCTCGGGTTGCACGCCCGCCAGGTGGTCGAGGGCTACCTGGCCGGGGAACACCGTTCGCCGTTCTTCGGGTTCGCCACGGAGTTCGCCCAGCACCGTGAGTACGCGCAGGGCGACGACCTCCGGCACCTCGACTGGAAGGTGCTCGGCCGGACCGACCGCTACTACGTCAAGCAATACGAACAGGAGACGAATTTCGTCGCCCAGATCCTCCTGGATGGCAGCGAGTCGATGGCCTATGGCTCCGGTGCCCTGACCAAAGCCCAGTACGGCAAACAACTCGCGGCCTGCCTTGCCTACCTGATCCTGCTCCAACGGGACGCGGTGGCGGTCGGGCTGTTCGACGCCGCCCTGCGTCGTTACCTCCCGCGCAGCAACAACCGCTCGAACATCCACGTGATCATGAGCCAGCTCGCCGCGATGGAGCCGCGGGAGCAGACCCAGATCGGCCCGGTCCTGCATGAGATGGCCACCCTGACCCCGCGCAAGGGCATGGTCCTGCTGATCAGCGACCTGTTCGACGACGAGGACCTGATCCTGGGCGGCATCCAGCACCTCCGTTACGTGGGACACGAGGTCGTGGTGTTCCACATCCTGGACCGCGCGGAACTGGAGTTTCCGTTCACCGGCAACGTCGAGTTCGTGGGGCTCGAAGGCGTGCCTGCCCTGCTGACGCGCGCCCACGACATCCGCCGCAGCTACCTCGAGGAGGTCGAGGGCTTCTGCAACCGCATCCGCGAGGGCTGCGAGCGCAATCAAAGCCACTACGTCCGGGTCAACACCGCCGAACCGCTCCGCGAAATGCTCAGCGGCTATCTCGCGTTCCGCCGCAAGACCGGCCGCACCCGCCGCGCCGGCTTCTGATTCGAGCGCCCGGCGATGTCGTTCCTCAACCCCACCCTGCTCGCCTTCACCGCGGCTGTCGCGGTGCCGATCCTGATCCACCTGCTGAACCGCCGGCGTTTCCAGCGGGTTTCCTGGGCCGCCATGAGGTTCGTCCGCGCCAGCCTCGAGCGGAACCGCCGGCGCCTGCAACTCGAGGACCTCCTGCTCCTCGCCCTCCGTTGCCTCATCGTCGGCCTCCTCGCCCTCGCCCTCGCCCGACCCGCCTTCCGCTCCGCCACCGCCTTCTTCGGCGGCTCCCGCATCGCCGCAGTGCTGATCCTCGACCATTCGGCCAGTCTCAACGCCACCGATGGCACTCGGTCCCGCCTCGACCTCGTCCGCCTCGCCGCCGAGGCCGCCGTCGACGCCCTCCCACCCGGTTCACCCGTGGCCGTCCTCTGGGCAGGAAACCGCGTCACGGCGGCCGTGGCCGACCCCGCCCACGACCTGAACCTCGTCCGCAAGGCGCTCCGCGACACCCCCCGCAGCGACCTCGCCACCGACCACGCCGCCAGCATCGCCGCCGCGCTCGAGATTCTGCGCGGTCAAACCGCGCTCCGGAAGGAGGTCATCCTGGTGACCGACCGCCAGGCGCTGGGCTGGCGCCGACTCCCCGAAATCCAGAGCCTATTCGAGACCGCTGCCCGCGACACCCGATTACGCGTCCTCCTGGTCGGTGAACCCCTCGAGGACAACCTCGCCGTCACCAGCCTCTCGCGCCCGCCCGGGTTCGCCTCCGCCCGCGAACCGCTGCGCTTCCATGCCGAAATCGCCAACCTCGGCACCACGCCGGCCCGGCAGGTGCGCGTCACGTTCCACGTCGACGCCGGTCCGGCCGTGGACGAGGCCGTGCTGGACTTGCTCGCCCCGGGCGAGTCCCGCCGCGCCACCTTCTTCGCCCGCTTCCGCGACGACGGCTTCCACACCGTCAGCGCCCGCCTGGCCCCGGACCGGTTGGCGGCGGACGACGAGCGGAGTCTGGTCGTCCAGGTTGTCAGCGAGGTCCGCGTGTTGGTCGTCGACGGCGATCCCGCCGCCAATTCGGCGTTCTTCGTCCGCCACGCCCTCCAACCCGTGCCCAGCGAAGCCGCGGCCAGGTACTTCCTTCAGCCGCGGGTCGTCACCACCGCCCAGCTTTCCGCGACCCGCCTGGACGATTTTGGCGCGGTGGTTCTGACTGATCCGCCGCCGCTGCTGCCGCCCGTGGTGGATCAACTCGCGCGGTACGTCGCCGAGGGCGGCGCGCTCATCCTCTTCCCCGGACCGCAAGCCAGGCCCGAGTTCTACCGGAACGAACTGCTGAACCGCACCGGCCTCCTGCCCGCCGACCTCCGGGAGATCCGCGGCGACCCCGACAACCCCGCGGAGGCTTTCCGGCTCCAGGCCTCGGGGTACCAGCACCCGCTGTTCGAACTCTGGAACGAGGCCGGAGCCGGTTCGCTCGCCAGCGCACGGTTCCGCGCCGCGTGGAACCTGGAACCCGCACCGCCCCGCACCAACACCCTGGGGGGCTTGGAGTCCTCCGAGGTGATGGTTCGCTACGCCGACGGCCAACCGGCCGCGGTGGAACGTTCGTTCGGCCGCGGTCGGGTCCTTCTTTTTTCCAGCACCGCCGGGACTGCCTGGAACGACCTCGCCGTCAACCCCGCCTTCGTCCCGGTCCTGCATCGCGCCGTGGGGACCCTGACCGACGCCCAGGAAGCCCGCTACAACGTCCGCGCGGGCGACCGCGTGACCCTTCAGCTTCCTTCCGAACTCGCCGGCCGCGACGTCACGATCGTCGGCGCGGTCAAACCCGAGACGCGAATCACCCGCACCCTGCGCGCCACGCCGGGGGGAGCAGCCCTGGAATTCGAGGACACCCCCCGGGCTGGAGTCTTCAGCGTCGAACTCCCCGGATCGGCGACACCTTTGGCGAAATTCGCCGTGCGGGTCGATCCTGCCGAGTCGGACCTCGTCGAGTTGGCCGCCGACCGGAGAGCCGAACTGGACGCCCTGGCGCAGACCGTGGACTGGTCGCCCGACCTCGAGCTCGGCGCGGCTTTCGAACGCGACCGCGTCGGGCTGGAGGTCTGGCTCCCCCTGACGCTCGCCGTGCTCCTGCTCGGGCTCACGGAAACCTGGCTCGCGCAGCGCTTCAGCCGTCCAAAGTAACCCCTCGCGTGAACACCCTTCTGTTCAAGCTCCTGGGATCCCGCCTCGGCGAGGGGGGGGAGGTCGTGGACTGGCAACTCCAGTTCCACCCCGCCCTGGGATGGTCCCTCAGCCTGCTGCTGATCGCCGCCGGCCTCGGCCTCACCGCCTGGGCCTATCGCCTCCCTCGGGTTCCACTGACGCCCACCCGCCGCCGCTGGCTGGCCGGGCTGCGATTGGGGGCGATCGCCCTCGTCGGCCTGGTCCTGCTGCGCCCCACCCTGGGGGTTTCCCTCTCCGGCATCGCCCGCCAGACGCTCGTGCTTCTCTTCGACCAGAGCGCGAGCCTCGCCCTGCGGGATCCGCGAACCAGTGCTCCCGACCAGGTGCGGGCCGGGATCGTCGAGGGCAGCCTGACTGCGGACGGCGGCTTGGAACAACGCCCGCCGCCCCCGACCCGCGTACGCCCCTCGCGGCTGGACCTGTTGCGCGCCAGCCTCACAAACCGCGAACTCGGCCTGATCCAGCGCCTGGAGCAGAACTTCAATCTCAAGGCCTCCGGGTTCGCCGGGGAACTCCTCCCGCTCGCGCTCGCCGATCCGCCAAGCACCACCCGCACCAACCCCAACCCCGCTCCCCCACTGTCCGCATCCGCGGCCGTCCCGCCCGCCAACGGCCCCGCCACCGCGACGGAGCCAAACCCGACCCTTCACCCCACCGTTTCCCCCGCCCGCCTCGCGGCCGCCCTGCGCGCCGAGGGGCGGCAGACCGCCCCCGGCAACGCCCTGCGGGAGGTCCTCGAACGCGAACGCGGCCGACCGCTCGCCGGGATCGTGCTCTTCACCGACGGCATCCGGAACGCCGGCCTCGACCCCCGCGAGGCCGCTTCGCTGGCCCGGGAGGCGGGGATCACGCTCCACTGCGTCGGACTCGGCACCACCGCCCCGCGGGACCTTCAGGTCGTCGAACTTCGCGCCCCCGACGTCGCCTTCGTGCGGGACGAGGTTTCCATTACCGCCCGACTGCTGACGCGGGGCCTGACCGGGGAAACCGTTCGGGTCACGCTCAGCCTGGACCAGGCAGCGATCGAAACCCGCGAAGCCCGGGTCGAAGCGGATGGGGAGATCGTCCTGAGCCTCAAGCTGACCCCGGAACTGACCGGCGACTACGAACTCGCGGTGGAATCGCCCGCGCGCCCCGACGAAATCCTCGCCGAAAACAACCGCCTTGTCCGACGCCTCCGCGTGATCGATGACCGCATCCGTGTTCTGCTCCTCGAGCAATCCCCGCGCTGGGAGTTCCGCTATCTCCAGGCCCTCCTGCTCCGCGATCGGCGGGTCGAGCTGAAGTGCGTCCTCTTCGATGGCGATCCCGCCATCACACGCAGCCCGGGGTCGCCCTACCTCGAGGCCCTCCCAACCCGCCGCGAGGAGCTTTTCGCCTACGACCTGATCGTCTTCGGCGACATCGACCCCAAGAACTTCACGCCAGCCCAACTCGAGTTGCTGGCCGAATTCGTGGCCCGATCCGGCGGTTCCTTCCTGATGCTGGCCGGCCGGCGCTTCAGCCCTTGGAGCTACCGCGACACCGCCCTGGAGCGACTCCTCCCGGTCGAGTTCGACCGCTCCCCGCCCGACGCCCCGGGGACCACGGTGCATGATCGCCCGGTGAAACTCCTGCTCACCCCGGAGGGCAGCGTCAGCCCGCTGCTCCAGCTCGCGGAGGACCCCGCGGAGAACCTTCGCCGCTGGGAATCCCTCGCCCCGCTGTACTGGATCGCCCCGATCCGCCGCGCCAAGCCTGCCGCCCAGGTGCTCGTGGTCGAAGCCAAGGCCGACGAACGCACCCTCCCCACCCCCGTCATCGCGCTCCAGCAGTACGGCGTGGGCCAGAGCATGTTCCTCGGGACCGACAACACGTGGCGCTGGCGACGCAACGAAGGGGAGCAATTCTTCGTCGCCTTCTGGGGCCGCGTGGTCCAACGGCTG
>JBBQML010000101.1:0-10125 GCA_038328885.1 Verrucomicrobiota bacterium
CGAACGGGCGGTCGGGCGCAAGGTCGAGCACTTCCGACCACACCTCGCGGCCGCCCAGCGTCAGCGTTCCGAGCGCGCGCCGTTGTCGTGAGGTCACGCAATACCCCAGTTGGGCCGCGCCGTTCGTCACCACCAGATTCACCGCCGCCTCCGTCGTGGCGTTCTTGACCCCGCCGATCTCCCGAAATGGAAACCAGTGGATCGAGAAGGTCTTCACCTCGCCCGGATGCAGCCAGCTGTAGTCCGGCTGGTTTGCCGAGTACGCCCCAACCATCAACTCGATGTAAGGACCGTCGTTGTCGGTCAGGATGCGATCCCACATGCGACCACGCTCGCCGCTGCCCCAGGTCCACAGCTTCTTCCCGGGCACGACCTGATGATCCGCCACGCTGAGCAGTCCCGCGTTCCGGCCGTGATCGTAGCCCGCCAGGAAGTCGTCCCCGTAGTTCCAGGCAAACATCGAATTGGCCGCGGTGTGATTGCGGAACCAGCTCACATCCGTGCCCGGGCGGAAATCCCACCCGCCATACCGGGTCGTGGCGATCGGCCAGGTGGTGAACTCGCGCTTGTGATGGTGCGTCACGAATTGCGTCCGCGGCGGAAAGATCACCTGGTAGTCCTCGTTCACGTGCACGGCGACGTTCGCGAACGCGAGCATCGTGTGGACGAGCGGCGTCCGGTTCAGGATCCGGACCTTGGCCTCCACCACCGAACTCCCCGGCCGAAGCGTGTAGCCCACCGCCCAGCGCATCCGATCGCGCAACTCCAATTCGCCGACCCACACCGTCCGGCCACCGTCCGCGAGTTCCTCCACCCGATGCTGGACGGGCAGGAAGGTGGTCGCGCGATGGTGGTGCGGGATGTTCCATTCGATGCCCCCGGAGATCCACGCCCCGATCAGTCCGATCAACGCCGGCTTGATCACATGCTGACGGTAGATGAAGTCGTAGCCGTTGCTCTTGTCGACCCCCTCGAACAGGCGCCCGCCGATTTCGGGGAGCACCCCGATCCGCACGTACTCGTTCTCGAGGTAGATCACCCGATACGTGCGATCCTCCTTCCGCCCGGTGAGCGTGTCGTAGACGGGTACGGGTAGATGCGTCCTTCCGCCCCCTGCGAAGCGCGGCCGAAAAAGAACATCGGGCTCGGATCGGGGTCCCCCGCCAAGTAAGTCGGCAACACCAACCGCTCCTCGCGGACCGTCACGCGGTCCGCGTTCGCGGCGAGGCCCAGGATCCACGCGGAAACCAGCACCGCGAACAGGGGCAACCTGATTGAGAGGCAGTTCATGGTCGTGGAACCATTGCCAATCAGCCCCCGATTCGGCGCAAGCCCGGGGGGACGGTGCCTCCACAGGATGTCGGTGCGGTGAACCGTACCAAGGCCGCGTCCCCTGGAGTGCGCCGAGGAGCCGGGCGAGGCGGCGCTTTGGTATCCGGTCACCGACAACTCGTGGAGGCACTTCCGGGGGGACGGGCCCTCTCCGCGGGATTGCCCATGAGCGCCGTCGCGCTTAGCGTGTGCCGGTGTCCGATGAAGGCGCCCCGAAAAAGAAAACTCCCGCCGCTCGCCGTGCGCACCGCCCGAATGATGCGCCAACTCGAGGGCCTCGAGGGGGCCGACGCCGACGAACGGTACCTGATCGCCCGCAGCCTCGCCGCAACCCCGGACGAGCGGTGGCAGCTTCACGAGACATTCCTCCGCTCGCACGGCTTGTTCGCGCGCTCGACGAGGAAGGCATACGGTTTCAGGTGATCGGAATGGCGGGCGCCATTCTGCAAGGGGTTCCAGCCACAACCTTGGACACGGATCTATGGATTGGCTGGCCGGCCCGAGGGTACATGCGTTTGATCAATCTCTCCATCCGACTCGATGCCCAGCACGTCTCGGACACTGTCATCGAACTGGAGGACGGTTCCCTGATCAACTTTGTGTCCGAGCCCGATGGGCTCCGCTCCTTCGAGAGCGAGTACCGCGCGGCACACTGGATTCCTTGGCTCGATCGCCAGATCAAGGTGTTGCCACTTGCCAGGATCAGAGCCAGCAAACAGGCCGCCGGCCGGCCGAGGGATCTGGCTCATCTGCCGCTCATCGACAGCGTCCTACGCGCCCGACGCCTCTCCTACCGCACAGGCCATTCCAGGTAGTGAAGCCGGTTCTCACCGCGACGCGCCATCCATAGGCGGCCGTTCGCAGCCAGCACGCTACTGACAACATAGGAACACTTCGACGTCTCCGTCCGCAGGTCGCAGGTCGTGAACGACTTCCCCGCCGGGTCGAGGATCATGAAACCATAGGAGCCGAGGAGCAGACGACCGGCGTCCTCGGCCATCGAGGTGATGGCGATGTCCGGCAGGCCGTCGACCTGGGCCAGCGTCTGCCAATCGTCACCCTGGAGGTTGCAGTGCCGGATGCCGCAACGCGGCCCGGGTGGGTCGAATTGGTCGGCCCCGAACCAGACGCGATCCGCACCGGCGGCGATAGAGGTGAAGTGATTGGCATCCGGCCAGTGACTCCAGCGGTTGGAATCAAGGTCGTAGCAGTAGATCGACTTCGGCATGGCACACCAGAGCCGGCGGCCGACGCGCTTCAGGCACCGGACCGGCTCGGTGGGCGGCGGCACGCCGGGGAAGTCGGCCGGCAGATACCCCTGCCACTCCCGGGTCCGGAACCGAAACCGGGCCACCCCGCCGCGACCGAAGCGCCCCGTACCCACCCAAAGGCTATCCTCGTCGGCGTCCATGCACTGGACATGGTTCGAGGGCAGGCCATCCCGCTCCCCCAGGTTCACCCAGTGGCCGGCCTGGGGGTCGAACACATCGATGCCCTTGCCATAGGTGCCGACCCAAACCCGGCCATCGGCCAGGGACAGGCACATGACCCAGGGGTGTGAGATGCCCTGGCCGACCTCGAACGCCGAGACCCGCCCGGAGCGGAGATCGACCCGCACCAACCCGCCTTGCTTCAGGGCGCTTGCCATCCGGCCAGGGTCGCTCTCCAGATCGACGACGTTGTCCGGTTTCCAGAAGGCGTCATGCGCGACTCCCACCCACAGGGTCGCGCCATCCGAGGCCAGCGCGCGGACGGTTCCGGCCGGCAGGAGGAACGGTGCGGTCTGCCATTTCCAGGCCGCGACCCGGGTGGAGTAGGCCGGGATCACCGGCGCCGAGACGGCCAGGCCGAGTTTGGCCCGGCAACGCTCCACCCAGGCACGGGCAGCCTCTGAATACTTCGCGGCCTCCCGGTGGTCGGCGTCAAACGCCTGGAATTGCCGCAAGGCCCGCTCGAAGTCGCCCAGCGCGAACGCACACTCCCCGATCAGGAACGCGGCCGCACCTACGCTGTGGTAATTGCTGACCAACTCCAGGTAGCCGAGAGCCTCCTGGGCCCGCCCCTGGTCGAGGAGCCGCCGGGCCAACTGGAGCCGCCACGGATCGACCCGCACACCGATCACCCAGGGATTGCGATCGGTCGCCAGCGCGGCATCGCTGGTGCGGCCGATCCAGGAGTCGATGACCTCCTGCCAGTCGGTGTAACCGTCCCAGGCGGATAGCCAGTGATAGCTCAGGTAGAAGGCGTGCCGGGGATATTTACGAACCATCTCCTCGAGCACCCGGGCGCCCTGGTCACGGGTGACCGGGTCGCGCAATTCGTAACCTTTCTGACGATTCTCCGGGTTTCGCCCGGTGATCTGCGTGAGCTGGAACAAGGGCTCCACCCCGCCCTCGTTCTCGCCGCCCCAGGTCAGCAACCGATCCAACAACGCCCTGAACGCCTCGATGTCGCCGCTCCGAACGGGCACACCGCTTTGCCTGTGGACGATATCCGTCATCGCACCGAGGAGAGCCTGCCGGGCCTCCCACGTGCCGGGGTAGTCAGCCACCAACCGGTTCTGATAGTCGCGGCGTCGTTCACCCGTGGCCTGCTGGAGGAGGAACCACCACGCCTGCCTCTGGAATCGGGGCTCCCGCCAGCCCACCTCTTCCCCCAGTTCCGCAGCAAGTTCCCGGTCCTCGACCGACCGATCGGCCAGAAGCGACGAGAGAAAGACTTTGATGCGCGCGTTGCCGGGATCGAGCATCTGCGCCGATTTGAGGTAACGGACGGCACGCAGGACCGCGGTGCGACGCTGCGGACTACCATCGAAGGGATGACCTGCCTCGCTGAAAGCGTGGGGCGGAATCTGCCAGGCGAAGGTGTCGATGAAGGCCAGCGAGGCCAGGTCCCGGAGTCCGAGCAAACCCACCGCCTTCCCTGCCAGGGTCAGCGCCTCGGCGGCGCGATCCGGTTCGGAGCCGGCTGACCACGTCACCCCGGGACCCGTCCGGGGAATCCGGGAGACAACCTGTTGCTCCAACCCCGCGAGCCCCGCCTCCATCGAGCCGACGGGAAACGCACTCTCCAACCGGACGAGCCCGCCGTTGGCGAGATTCTCGACGCGCGCCTCGATGGCGAAGGAGAGCGGCTGGCCTTCGGGTTGGCTCTCGCCGAAGCGCCCCGAGACCACGAGATAGTCACGCACGTTCGCCCAGGCATTCGTTTCCCAGCCGGAGCCCGAGGTCACGCCGCCGCGCTTGAGGCGCACTTCGTCGAACAAGGCATCGACCTCCTCACGTTCCAGCACAAGGACACCGGGCTGTCGTTGCAGTGCACCGCGAAGCCGTCGAGCCAGCGTGGTCTCGAGCCAGCGGCTCCGCTCAAAGGGGCTGAGACATTCGAAGTCGAGGACCGATACGAGGGTGTGGATGTTCCGCCGCGAAAGCAGGGCCAGGCCGGCCCGGTGGAGGGACGACGCGAGCTCCCCGACGCGCCCCTCGAGCGCGGGGGGCGGGAACTCCTCAGCCCACTCCCCTTCCACGGCGCCGCTCCCCGCGTCGATCAGCCGGACGGTCAGACGAAGCTGTTGGTTCGTGAGAACCCCCGTGGCGATGACCAGACAGTCCGCCGCCAGCCATGAGGGTGCGGGGAGGGAATCCTTCGCCGACGGCCGCAGTATGGCGAGTTCCCGCTCCTGGATCAGCCGCGGCAGGTCCGCGCGCTCCACCACGGCGAAAAAGTCACGCCGCGCCAACTCGAGACTCAGCAGCGTCTGCCACAGGTCCGCAAACCCTTGCGCCACGCGGCTCGCTTCGACGCCGTCGGCGGCGATCTCCGGCGGGGCCACCGCGATCCGCAATTGCTCGGCCCGCGCGAGGAGCGCGCTCATCCACAGCAGGAGGACCAGGAAGACGCGGTAGCTCATGGACGCGGATAGCGGTCGGTTCCGTTCAACGCACGAGGTGGGGCAGGATCCGCTCCGCCAACGCCAGGGCGGCTTCCTCGAGGGCGCTCTTCGCGGCGGTCGCCTCCGCGATGTCGACCGCCACGCTGGTCTGGCGGTCCGCGAGCAGTAGCTTACGCGCCTCGACCTCGTGGACCTTCAGTTCGATTCGCGCCCGGCAAGCGACCAGGTTGCCCTTGCGGAGTCCGAGCGCGCTGAACGCTTCGCCGCTGATCTCGATCCCGGGCTTGGTCCGCGACCGGGCGTCCACAACCTCGAACCCCGCCATCTGCAGGATCCGCGTCAACTCGGTCTCCGCAGCCGGATCGAGGACGGGTGCGCCCACGTGCCGCTCACCGAGCGTCACCGAGACCGCCGGGCGCCGACCTCCCCGCGCGGACAACGAGCCGACGAGGGCGCGGATCCGTTCCTCGTGGCTCGCGACGGTGGCCACGAGCGTGTCCCGCTTCTCCGCGAGGACCACCCCAATCTTCCCGGCCAACTCATCCGCGAGCTCGATCAGGCCCGCGCCGTGGGGGCCCTTCACCAACTCGCCGTACACCCGACTGGTGTCGGTGCCGATGATCTTGGCGACGAGGACCAACTCCTGATCCGCTTCGAACACCCGGCCGGTGACCAGAACCTTGGCACCGATCCATTGTCCGACTTTCGCCGTCGTCCCAGGCTGCATCATCCCCGACAACCCCAGTTCCTGCTCGCTCAGCACCTTCTCCAACTCGGCGCGCTCGACCGTGACGAGTTGGGGATCGGCGCTGAGGCGCGCGTTGATCAGGGTGGCCACCTTGGGACCCAAGTCCCGCACGGCCTCGTCCTTCGACTCGAAGTCGAACACGCCGACCGACAACCAGGCCGGCTCGGCGGCGGACGCGGGCGAGCCCGCCACGGATCGGAGGCCCCCCGCCCCGCCGCAGCAGAGCGCAAGGACGACCAGCAGAGTTAAGGATTCGGGTTTCATAAGTCATTCTCCGTTTCGAGTCCGGGCAGCGTCAGGGGCTGGGGGTGGACGGGCCACTGCGCCAAACGGACCAGGTTGGATTGGGCATCGGGGCGTTCCGCGAGATCACGCACCAGGCTGTCCTGCGCCACCACCACGGCACCCCGACCGAGAGGAACGCGATAGAACGAGGGTTCGAAGGGCGGACGGCGCCCGACCGGAGGTTGGATCCAGACCGCGGCGAGCCCTTGCTTGCACCGGCCCGCGAGGCGGTCCATCAGGCGATCCGCCACCGGTTCCCCCGCGGCGAAGGGACCGAACAGTGCCAGCAAGCCATCGAAGTCCTCGAGATCGGTGCGCTCCAAATCGACGAACACCACCCCCGCCTGCCGCAGCAGGGGCTTGACCCGCTGAGTCGGATCGAAGACCCCAACCCCCGCTTCCCCAGCGAGAGCCGTCAACCCGGTCAGGAGGTTCGTGGGGTGGACGTCGAGGTCGGTGGTGCCCAGCACCCGCTCGTTCCCGGCCACCCACCGCACCAGAAACCGGCTCTCCGCCCGGACCGCCGGAAAATCCACCGCGGCCGACTCCAACACGGTCTCGCCGGGCAGCAGACGAAGCGTCTTCCACGACTTCGTGGCCACCGGAACCGTGGTCGACGAACCGGCCTGCAGCAACCGGAGCGTCACCTCGGCCTCCACGGAGTGCGTCGAAGGATTGTGGAAGATCGCCGGGACACGCTGGGCCTGGCCGCCGAAAACCGCGATCGGGGCGGCGTCCGGGACCCGCTCCAGTTGCGCCGGGGCGAGAGAGACGCACACGGCCACCACCCCCACCGCCAAGAAGAGAGTTCTCATGACCCACCCTCCAGCAGTCGGCCCTCAATCCGGTAGCCCCCCCCGGCCCTCGTCGGGGCGGGCGCTGGTCCAAACCCGTGCCGGACTAGCGAGCAGGATGTGCCCCCGGACATCGGTCAGAACATCCCAGAGCTGACCCTCCACCTGAATCTGTTGGCCGCTGAACGTGACGAACTGAGCACAACCGACCGGCCCACACACCTTGACGTACACCGGAGCCGAGTCAGGGATGTCCGCCGCTGGGGAGAGGTCCAGGCGCAGACCCGTGCCATCCCTGACGACGCAGCGGACCTGGTTGGGGAAGAGCGAGGCGATCTCCTCGTAGCAGGTCCGCATCGTGGCCAGGTCACGGTGCGAACGGATCGAGTCCGAGCGCCTCCCGAGCGGCGATGCCAGCAGCACGAGGATGCTGGCGGCCACCAAGCCCACACCCCACGCGGGCCGGCGAACGAGGTTCCACCGCAGACGGCCTGGCTCGCGGCGTGGATCGGTTGCCAACCGCCGCATCACCGACAGGGGGAACTCCTCCCAGTACGCCGCCTCGCGCGCAGGCACGGCGGCGCTCCGCAGGATTTCGTCCAGTTCCGAGTCGCTCACGGTTTCCCTCCGGTGGACGGGACCAGATCCTTCAACAACCGCTTCAGCGTCCGACGGGCTACGAAAAGCCGCCAGGAAACCGTGGTCTCGGCGCAACCCAGGATCCGCGCCGCCTCGGCGTGGCTCCAGCCTTCCTGAAGGGTCAGCACCACCGCCGCGCGCTTGGGAGGACGGCAGCGTCAGCAACGCCCGCTGCACACGGTCGCTCAACCCGTCGGCGGGCACCTCCACGGGCGACACCTGCTCGCTCCAGGTTCGCAGCAATCGCGCCCGACGCTGGGCGTCCGTGCGCCAGTTCAAGCACCGATTGACGGCGATGCGGTACAACCACGACGCGAATCGCGATTCCCCTCGGAAGCCGTCGAGTTGCTGGAATGCCTGGAGGAATGTCTCCTGCGCGACGTCCTCGGCGTCCGCCAGGGAACCAGTCATTCGGTAGGTCAGCACGTGGATCCTCCTCTGGTAACCCCGCACGAGGCACCCGAACGCGGCGGGATCGCCTCGTCGGCTTTGCTCGATCCACGCCTGTTCCTCTTCAGCTTCGCCCATACGGCGCTTCTCACGGGGATTGGACAACTCCGGGGTGTTGAATCCTCTGGAAAATTTCGCCCGTGGGGACTGGCCCGCCACGGCACCGCATCGGGCCTCGCATCCACGCTCCACTTCGTCCCCCCGTTGAACACCACCCGCCACACCCGCCGGTCCGACTTTCCCGCGGAGCGTGTGGACACAGTCGCATCGACAGCCTCCCACCGTCACGCCTTCAGGCCCTTCAGATTCACCTCCAAACGGCGGTTGTCTTTCAGAAACTCGTCCATCGTGACCCGGGTCCGCCGACGCCCGGCCTCGCGTCCCAGCATGGTCGCCAGGGCACCGTCGAGGGAGCGGCCCACCGTCTCGTTCCCGGTCCGTCCCTCGACCACGCAGGTGTGGAACGTGGCGATGTTCCGGTCAGCGCCGGCTTCGTAGAGATTCGACACGTCCCCGCTGTAGCTGTCGTTGGCCCCCTTCAGGGCCGCCTTACCCCCGTAGGTCATGTGCGCGTGCCGCGTCTGGCCCTGGACCTGGCAAGCCACGTCGAAGCCGGTCTGATCCGGGTCTCCGTGTTGGGGGGATCCGGAAACAGCCCCGCGAAATAGTCGGTGACCGGATACCAAAGCGCCGCCTCGCCCGGCTCTTCGGCCCACTCCAGGGCACGCCGCCCGCTCCTGAAGTGCGCCGGGAAGCAACGCGCGACGCCGTCTTGGTACGGTTCATCGCACCGAGAACCGATGGATGCACTGCAGCAGTTCTCTCAGTACTGCCACGGCGGAAATAGCCCTTGTGCTTCCTGATACTCCCCCCGATAATCGGCCATCCCAGCGCACTCGATCGTCATTCCCGGCGAACCGCCGGCCCCGGCTCGGGTGGGTTCGAGAAGGGTTATATCTCTGTTGTCGTCATGGTTATTATGAGTAAACAGAATCACCCGGGGTGGACCTTCTCGGCGATCACCGGCCTCCTGGCGCCTCTCGTTCTGGGCGCCCAAACCACTCCCCCGGCCACCCCGGAGTCCAAGCCGCCCGCCATAAAAAGCCCCTGGACCTTCTCGGGCAGCGTCGCTGCGAAAGAGAGCTTCGACAGCAATGTCTTCCACCAGGACGACGGCGACGAGGCCCAGCGGGAATCCTGGGTCACGTCGGTCATGCCTGCCGTCAGTCTGCTCTACCAGGAAGACCCGGCGTTCAAGGCGTCGCTTTCCTACTCGCCCGACGTCGTATTCTACCATTCTGAATCCTCGGAGGACCACGTGGTCCATCGTGCTGCGCTCAACCTTGGGGGCAAAGTTCAGGACACCGCCTGGGAAATGTTGAACGGGATCCTGGCCATTGATGGCAGCAACCTCGGCCCACGCTACACCACCGACGGATTCACCAGGCCCGCCCAGATCCCGGCGCTCGGCGCCATCCCGGTGCGCGACCGCCGGGACGCCGCGGTCTACCGGAACACCGTCAAGCTTACCCAGACCTTGGGAAAGGCGTTCCTGCGCCCGGTCTTCACTTCCTACGTTCACGATTTTCAAACCGAACAGCATGCGCCGGTGGGTGCCTTTCTGGGTTACGAGAACTACGTCGACCGCTACGACCTCGGCGGTGGAATGGATGTCGGGTATGAAGTCACTGAGAAGACCTGGCTGGTTCTGGGCTACCGCTTCGGCCACCAGGAGCAGGCTGAACTTCTGGGAGTCCCCAGTCGCTACTCCAACAACTACAACCGCTTTCTGGTGGGCGTGGAGGGCGCCCCGACCGACTGGCTGAAGTTGAACGTGCTGGCCGGTCCCGATGTACGTCACTTCACTTCCTCGACACCGGCGAGCTTCGATCGCGGTGAACTGCTCTGCTTCATTGATGCCTCCGTCAGCCTCATGCCCAGCCAACAGGACACGGTGACCCTCGCGGCCAGGCGCTACGAGCAGC
>JBBQML010000102.1:0-10097 GCA_038328885.1 Verrucomicrobiota bacterium
GGCGACCCTGGCGGCGCGGCGGACCGCCTCGGGCAGGGCGGATGGGGACAGGATGAGCGGGATGCCGTGCAACAGGAGCGGCAGCACGAGGCTCGAGAATCCGTACGAGTGGGCGAGCGATATGGTCCCCAGGTTCGGCCAGTCCGGGCGGAGTCCCATGGTTGCGACGAGGTTCGCGGGATCGGCTGCGAGTTGGGCGGTGGTGAAGGCGACGTGGCGGGCGGGGCCAGTCGTGGCCGAGGTGGTCTTGAAGTGGACGAGGCGGGCTGGAACGGGGGGCGGCCGGGGAGCAGCCCGCTCCGCCTCGAGTGGGCAGACGGGGCGGTGATGGCGCCAGCCGCGGAGCACCTCGAAAACGAAGTCAGCGTCGTTCCCGCGCGGAAAGGCCCAAGCCTCCGCCGGCGCAGCGGCGCGGTCGCCCCAAGCCAGCATCTGCCCGAAGGTCCATGACCGGCCGGTGGCGACCTCCAGGAGGGCACGCTCATGCGCCCGGGCGGCAGCTACCTCGCGCCAGCGGTCATAGAGCATCGCCGTGCCTCTTGCCGGACCTGTCGGCTGCGGTTGCCGGTTCAGCTCTTGGGCTGATATTTCCCCGCGAGCGCCGACATGAAGTCAGTCAGGTCGAGGACCATGCTGCGGATATCCTCGATCTGGATATCCTCGTCCTTCATGAACACGCCGCCCAACCGGGCGTCGGCCGAGGTTCCGCTGCGCTTGACCTCGTAGGTGAACATCGTGTTCGCGCCGTCGGTGGCCTTTCCCTGAACACGGAGGACCGGCTGTCCGCCTCCGTAGAGGCCGACAAAGTAACGAGCCGCGCCGCCACCCTTGCTGAACTCGGTGATGGTATTCTCGAGCCTGAGAACCTTGGCGCCGGGTTGGATGTCCGATTCCCGGGTCACCACGTTGGCGAAGATTCCCCGGTCCTTGAGGGCCCGGGAGATCTCGAGGACGAGATTCTCCTGGGCCAGATTGTGAACCTTCCGGTCCTCCGGTTGGTCAGGGAATTTCGCGGTGGAGAGTGTTGGGGGGAGGTGAAGGGTGTCGTAGCCATTGAAATCGAACCCGCTCGCGACCCAGCACTTGCCCTTCTCCAGGTGAGGGTTTTGATACCGCGTGCCACCGTCGGCCTGGGCGGACTTGCCGATCTCGATGGTTCGCCCGTCGGTGGCAAGGAAGCGGTTGGGCGAGGGCGCGGTGGAAGCGGCGGAGGACTTGGCGTCAGTCGACTTGGCGTCACTCGGGGGACCGTTCGACGCGCAGCCGCCGAGAAGTGTTGCCGTCGTCATGGCGAGCATCGCGACCAGAGTGAGACGGGAAATCCTGGATGAATTCATAGTCGTGTCCTTTGGATCGCCCGGGCGCGGGGGCCGCAGTGAGTGTGGGATGGGTGTAACGAACGCCGCTGTGATGGCCGTCCGATGCCGTGGCTTTCCGGAAGCTAGTGGCCGGCGTCCCGGGCGTCAACGCCGCGGCTCCGCCGCCGGCAGTCTTACGTTGACTGACGGGTCTGGTGGAGGGGCCCGCCGTGCAGGCTCCAAGGAGGCCGGTTGGGTTGCCGTGGTGTCGCCACACGATACGATACTCACGCGCCTGGCGAGGTTGGCATGGCCATCGGCGAAGCCGCGGCTGCTGGCCAGCGCGGCGGCAACCGCAGCGCGAGTCGGGCGACGCGACTGCCGAGCAGGAGTACGGGTTGGTCCGGGGCGGGGGCCTCGGCGGCACGGGCGGGTGCGGTTGAGGTGGCGGTGGTCGCGGCGGCCGCTCCGGCGAGGCCAAGGAAGGCGCGACGATCCAGTGGGTGGTTCATGGTGTGAAGCCTTTTCTCTCTCAGCGCAGGGAACGGAGCGCGACGATGGCCCGAGCGATCCTGTCACGCTGCCGGAGGATCCGACGCGGATCGGTGGTGAAGTGCGTGAGATCCTGCGAGATATCCGACGGGACCGTCAGCAATTCCCGGGCGGCGGCCAGCCCCGGTGGCTCGGGCCGCCGCGAGTCGAGGCGCTTCACCTCCTGATCGAGGAGCCAGAGGTACTCGTAATCCTCCATGCCGTCGCGCAGGTTCTCTGAAGGTTGGTGCCTTCCCCTTGGAAGACCACGCGGGGGGGAGCGTGGTCGTAGAACGAGTACGGACTGATCCGATGCTCGGCAAAGTTCGTCAGGTACTGCTCGAACATCGCGACCTGTTCGGTGCGATTGGTCAGGCGATGGTAACGTGCGATGTCCTGCATCCCCAACCCCAGCGCGCTTTGCAGGTGCGTGTCCTTGGGAAGGTCGAAGTCGTGCACCGTGACCACCAGTGGAACCCGCGCCTCGCCCAGATCGGTCCGGACGACGACCTCGCCCCGGTGTTCGCCTGCTGCCGCCTCATGCCCGGCGTGAACCGTCAGCCAGAGCGGTTGGTTCTGCTTCGCCCGCAAGGCGAGCGGCAGCCGGGGCGGCGGGAGCGGGTCGGGGTACCAGCCACGCGCGCCGGAACCGTCGGTCGGCCGCACCACGGGGACGTTTCCGACCCGATGCCGAAAGACGAGCTCCGAGCCGGGGTTGAAAAGCCAGCGGTTCGAATTGAACCCGACGCGATTCGTCGCGATCACGCGGCCCGAGTTCGCGCCTTCCCAGTTCAGGTCCGGTTGGAACCGATAGAGGCCGCCGCGGACACTCTCCGCCTCGCCCAACTCGAGGCCGTGATCCCCCTCGCCTCGAAGCGCGCGTGCGACACGAGGACGGGCAGGATCTCGATCGACTCGAAGGCCACGCGACCCTGCACGTGCCATTGTCCAAGCCTCGCCGCCGGACTGCCATCGCCCTCCGGCACCGCGAAGATGAAGCCGCGCGGGCGCGATTCCTCCGTCAACCCGAAATCCCGATGGACGGCACCTGCACCGGCGAAACGGTACCGCCGCTCGTGCCGCTTTCGAGGCGACCCGAGAAACGCAGCCGGTACGTTGTGCCGGGCTGGAGCGGGAGCGGGCTGCTGCGCCAGGAAGCCGTGTCGTCCCCGTGGCCCTCGACGCGCAGGACGCGGCCGTTGCCGGTTGCCGTGGGCGCCCAGGTGCCGGTTCCGCCGACCTCGGTCCAGCCCGCCGGGCTGGGCCCGGTGCCGGCGGCGAAGTGGGGGTTGGGGGCGAGGTTCTGCGCCTGGCTGGCGAGCCCACTCGCGGTGAGCCACAGCCAGAGCAGCGGCCAGGGAACGGAGCGGACACTCGGGCACATGCGGGGCGTCTACCGCCATGATCGTCGGGAGCCAACAAGGAAGCCGCCAAGGCGCGGGGCGGGACGGCGTCGGGACCGCTGGTTATGGCAGGGACGGGGTGATCCTGGGGGGCGCGCTGGATTGCGGCAGGGGCGTGGGTGGTGTAACGACTGCATCATGCTGAAGCGCGCCTCGCGATCCGGTATTGGGAGTGGGCCCATTCTCCCGCCCCGGCCTTCCGATGGAAGGGGCGTGTCCTCGTGGGGCGGCCGCTTCCTGGGGGGCGGGTTACTCGTCCTGGGACTTCTGGTTGCCGGGACTGCCTCGGCGGCGCGGTACGGCGTCTACCCGGGATGCTGTGATGCCTCGGCCGCGGCGCCGCTGAACGAGGAACTGTTCGCGGCGGCGAGCGACGAGGGGGAGGTCCTGCGGATGTATCGGCGCGGAGCGGCGGGGAGCGCGGTGGCGGCGCTCGATCTGGGGACCTTCCTGGCCGTCCGTGGGCAGGGAGAAGCCGACCTCGAGGGCGCGGCCCGTCTCGGCAATTTGATCTTCTGGATCGGGTCCCATGGTCGCAAACCCGATGGGCGGCCACAGTCGGTACGGGAGGTCCTGTTCGCCACGGCGATCCGTGGCGAGGGGGCATTCGCCCGACTGGAGGCGGTGGGGCGACCGTTCAGGGGGTTGATCACCGCGTTGGCCGCCGCCGCGCCCCTCGCCCGGTTCAAACTTCAGCAGGCAGCCGGGCGACCGGGTGAGGCGCCGGGTGGACTCAACATCGAGGGGCTGGCCGCCGGCCCCGATGGGTCGCTCTGGATCGGCTTTCGCAACCCCGTGCCTGACGGACTGGCGTTGCTGGTGCCGCTGCTCAACCCCCGGGCGGTGGCAGTGGATGGTCAGTCGGCACGACTGGGGTCTCCCGTCCTGCTGGATCTGGGGGGGGGAGGCGTGCGCGACATCGCCCGGGCCGGTTCCCGGTACCTGATCATCGCCGGTCCCGCCGAAGGGGGGGGGCGACATCGGCTCCACGTCTGGACGGGAGGGGCTGCGCCCCCGGAGGAGATCGGCAAGGCGGTGCCCAAGAACTACCAGGCCGAGGGCATCGTGGTGGACGACCGCCCGGAGGCACGTTCCGTGTTGCTGCTGAGCGACGACGGCAACGAATCGATCGGTGGGCGTCGGTGTGGAGACCTCAAGGACCCTGCGCGGCGGGCCTTCCGTGGTCTGGAAGTGGGCTTCTGAGCGGCCGGCGGGGATGGGGCTCAGACCTTCATGATCTCCTTCTCCTTGTGGAGGAGGTGATCATCGACCTTCTTGGCGTACTGGTCCGTGAGGTTCTGGACTTCCTTCTCGGCGTTCTCCAGTTCGTCCTCGGTGATCGTGCCCGCCTTCTGTTCCTTCTTGAGGTGCTCGAGCGCCTCGCGACGGACGTGGCGGACGGCGACTCGTCCGGTCTCGGCCATGTGCCGCACCGCCTTGACGAACTTCTCGCGCTGCTCCGTGCTGAGCTCGGGGATGAGGATGCGGATCGACCGGCTCTGGACCATGGGGTTGAGCCCGATGTTGGCTTTCTGGATGGCCTTCTCGATCGGCACGACGGTGCTCTGGTCCCAGGGTTGGAGGAGCAACTGGCGGGGTTCGGGCACGGTGATGCCGGCGAGCTCGCGGATTCGCATGTGCGAGCCGCCATAGACCTCCACCATGATGTTTTCGACGAGGGCCGGCGTCGCCTTGCCGGTGCGCACGCCGTTGAACTCGGTCACGACGTGCTCCTCGCTCTTCTGCATCTTCTCTTCGCACTCCAGCAGGATGTCGTCGATGGTCATGGGGACAGGCATTGCGTTAGGGGTTGGTCTGAATGGGGGAAGGGGTGGAGGGCGGGTTGGGAGGCTTGGGGGTTCAACTTGAGACCAGCGTGCCGATGGTCTCGCCGAGCACGACCCGCTTGATGTTCTGATCGCCGAAGAGGTCGAAGACGATGATCGGCATCTTGTTATCCATGCACAGGGTGAAGGCCGTCATGTCCATGACCTTCAACTGGCGTTGGATGGCCTCCAGGTAGGTGATGCGCTCGAAGCGCTTCGCGGTCGGGTTCTTCTTGGGGTCGCTGTCGTAGATGCCATCGACCTTGGTCGCCTTCAGGATGACCTCGGCGCTGATCTCGGCGGCCCGCAGGGCGGCGGCGGTATCGGTGGAGAAGAACGGGCTGCCGATGCCGGCGGCGAAGATGACCACCCGGCCGCACTGCAAGTGACGGACCGCGCGGCGGCGGATGAACGGTTCAGCCACCTGGGCGACATTGATGGCGCTTTGGACGCGGGTTTCGGCGCCCTGCTTCTCCAGGGCATCCTGGAGTGCGAGTGCGTTGATCAGCGTGGCGAGCATGCCCATGTAGTCGCCGGTGGCTCGTTCGATGCCCTGCTGGCTGCCCTGGAGGCCGCGGAAGATGTTCCCGCCATCGATCACGACCACCATCTGGACCCCGAGATCGCGGACGGCCTTGATCTGCGCGGCGATGTGGGAGAGGGCCTCCGCGTTGATCCCGAAGCCGCCTTCCGTCCCCAGGGCTTCACCGCTCAACTTGAGCAGGACGCGACGGTATTTGGGGGTGGGCAGAGGCGGGAGAGAGGCGGGGGTCATGCAGTGGGCGGGTGAGTCGGTTCGGGCCGGGGACCTTACTAGCAACCGGTTGCCCTGGCCGTCAAACCGCAAGCCGCGTCCTGCCAAAGCCGGGCGGCCCAGCGGACTTCAGGCGTCGGGCTTCCAACCGAGCGCGAACCGGATGTTCGTGCGGAGGCGCTCGGGGTGGCGCGGGCAGATCACGAGGTAGCGAAAGAGGCCGTGACGCCGGCGGATGGTGAGGAACCGGCCCCGCAGGCCCCAGCGCGCCGGCCAGACTTCACAGGGAAAGCGGACGCCCACCCGCACGTCCTCGATGTCGAACAGGGGGATGCGCCGCACCACCCGGTCAAAGAGCAGAATCTCGACCTCGTGTCGACCGAGGCGGTAATTGGCGAACGGGATCATCAGGCACAGAAACACCCCCCAGGCGAGAAGCCCGACGACGGCAACGAGGATGACTGGGGAGTCCGTCAATCGACTTGGCTTAGACGAAGGATAACCACGGGGACGACGACGCCCAGCGCAAAGCTCAGGCAGACGGCCCAGCGTGCCTGGAGGACCTGGAAGGCGAGGGCGACGCCCAAAAGAATCGTGACGCTGAGCGCCAGCGACATGAGAACCACCAGGGCGGTGAAGAGGCGGGTGGAGTAGCCCTGGGCGGTTTTCGAGGGGAAATACTGTTCGACGTGCACGCGGGCGAGTCGGCTTGGCCAGTTGTCCGAGTCGGCCGAGCCTTTGCGGCGATCCGGTTGAACGGTCTGGTACCAGCCGGTGAGCACGAAGAAGAGCAGGAGCGGAGCGAAGAACACTCCGAGGTGCAGGTGGACGCGTCGGAGGAGCCGCTTCATGGCCGCTCGGTCTGGGGGTAGAGCGGGAGATTGAGCTGTGCGCCGGCGGCGAGGCGGCGCGCGTCGGTGATCTTGTTGAACTTCATCACCTGCGACACCGTGACGGGCAGGTACCCCTTCTTGCCTGCGTCGGCGTTGAAGCTTTCGACGATGAGGCTGAGGGTATCGCCGCGACCGACCGTGTAGGGAACGGACTTGGCGGGGGCTGGTTCGACCGGGGCATTGTTGGCACTGCTGCGGTCGTTGTCGCGGCGGGAGGTGGATCGGGGGGATTCCGGTGCGCTGCGGTTGGGGGAGGACCTGCCCGGCGGTGCGTCGGCCATGGCGGTGATCGCCTTGCGCAACTCCCCGAGCACCTTCAGGACCTGCTCGTGGTCGGCGGCGCGTTTGCGGTCGACCTCGGAGATCGCCTCGGCGAGGCGCTTGAGGTCCTCGGTGTGGCGTTTGATCTCGTCGGATTGCCGCAGGAGATCCTCGGACCAGGGACGTTGGGCGCCGTTCCGGGCGAGTTCGCGGGTGGTCTCCTCGCGCAGTCGGCCGAGTTCCGTTCCGAGCGTGTCGATTCGGCGCTGCTGGCTGGTGGAAGCCTGTTCCAGCGCCTCCACGGTGGCGTTGAGCCGCTGGATGCGCTCGCCGACGACCGCGGGATCCAGGTCATAAGCGCCGGCGCCCAGGGCCTTGCCACCGAGCAGAGCGATCAGTGCGGTCAGGGCGAGCCGCCGAAGCGCGGGTCGAAAACTCATGGACGCAGGTTAAGTTTGCGGCCCGGCACCAGCAAGTGCTAGTTGCCACCGTGCGCCTGATCGAGGTGATCCAGCGGAGCACCACGTACCTGGAGGCGCGTGGCGTGGAATCACCGCGCCTTCAGGTGGAGTGGATCCTGGCGCACGCGTTGCGGGTTCCGCGCCTGCAACTCTACCTCCAGTTCGAGCGGGTTCTCGACGCCGGCCCGTTGGACCTGGTTCGGACCGCGGTGCAACGCCGGGGCCGGCGGGAACCGCTCCAGTACGTGCTTGGCTCCGCGGTGTTCTGCGGCCTCGAGTTCCAGGTGGGCCCGGCGGCACTGGTGCCGCGACCGGAGACCGAACTGTTGGCGGAACGGGCCTGGACCTGGCTGCTGGAGCGCTCCGCCGGACTGCCGTCACCGCAGGTGCTCGATTGGGGCACGGGGACGGGGTGCCTGGCCGTCACGGTGGCGGTGAAGGTGCCGTCGGCGGCCGTCTGGGCGGTGGAGGTCAGCGCGGAGGCCGCTGCGTTGGCCGGGCGGAATGCGGTCCAGCAGGGCGTCGACGCACGAGTTCGGGTCCTGCTTGGGGACGGCATCGCGGCCTTGCCTGGTGGACAGGGTTTTGACCTGGTGATGTCGAATCCGCCGTACATTCCCACTGGCGAGCTTGGAGGGTTGGAACCGGAAGTGCGGGACCACGAGCCGAAGGTTGCTCTCGACGGGGGGGGTGATGGTCTGGAGTTTTACCGCCGTTTGGTGGTGGAAATGGCGCCACGGGTCCGCCCGGGGGGCGTGGTGCTCCTGGAATTTGGCGACGGTCAGGGCGACGCCGTCGGGACGATTCTGGCGGGGGCGGGTTGGGTGATCGGGGAAATGCACCGCGACCACACCGGTCGCGAGCGGTTTCTACTGATGCAGCGGACGGATTGAGCCGGGCAGGAAGGGAAGGGGTGCAAGCCGATGGATGCGTTTGAGATCAAAGGCGGGAGGGCGTTGAACGGAGAAGTCCGGGTGAGCGGCAGCAAGAATGCCGCTCTGCCGATCATGGCGGCGGCGTTGCTGACCCGGGAAAAGTGCGTCATCCGCCGGGTGCCGGATCTGAGCGACGTCCGGTTCATGGGCGACATCCTGCGCTCGCTGGGGGCCGAGGTGTCCTTTGCGGGCGACACCGTCACGATCGAGGCCGCGAACCTCAGCGAGGTGGGTGACTACGACCTGATCCGCAAGATGCGGGCCTCGGTCTGCATCCTGGGCCCGCTGATCGGGCGTCTGGGCAAGGCGCGGGTTTCGCTGCCCGGAGGGTGTGTGATCGGTGCGCGGCCGATCGACCTGCATCTCAAGGGCCTCAGCGCGCTGGGCGCGCGCTTCAAGATCCGGGCTGGGTACATGGTGGGGCACGCGCCGAAGTTGGTCGGGGCGGAGGTATTCATGGGCGGTCGCGTGGGCCCGACCGTGCTGGGCACGGGGAACATCATGATGGCCGCCGCGCTGGCGGAGGGCGTCACCGTCGTCGAGAGCGCGGCCTGCGAACCCGAAGTCGTCGACCTGGCCGCCTTTCTAAACGCGATGGGCGCGCGGATCGTGGGGGCGGGCAGTCCGACGGTCGTGATCACGGGCGTCAAGGAATTGCACGGGGTGGAGCATGAGGTCATCCCGGACCGGATCGAGGCGGCGACATTCGCGATCGCGGCCGCCGTCACCCGGGGGTGCCTGACGCTGCGCGGGGCACGGCCCGAGCACCTGGGAGCGGTGCTGGACAAGCTGCGGGAGGCGGGGGTGAAGGTTGAGCGCAGCGGTCCCGACCTGGTGGTTCAGCGGGGTCGGGGCCGGCTGAAGCCGGTGGAGGTCACCACGCAGCCGTATGCCGGATTCCCGACCGACGTGCAGGCGCAGATGATGGTGCTCATGCTCCAGGTGCCGGGGATCAGCGTGATCAGTGAGAGGATCTTCGAGTCCCGTTTCATGCACGTACCCGAGTTGTGCCGCCTGGGGGCCGAGATTTCGATCGAAGGATCGACCGCCATCGTGAAAGGTGGCCGTCCATTGAGCGGGGCTCCGATCATGGCGAGTGATCTGAGGGCCTCGGCGGCGCTGGTTCTGGCAGGGTTGGCGGCCGAGGGGGAGACCCTCGTGAAGCGCGTCTACCACCTTGACCGGGGTTACGAGCGGATGGATGAAAAACTGCGTGCCGTCGGCGCGCGCATCCGACGGGTGCCGGAGTGACGGCCGATGCCTGCGTTGAAAGTCCGACACCATGAAGCCCCTGATCGCCATCCTGATTCTGCTGGTCGCGGTGTTCGCCTTCACCCAGATCACCTCATTCTACAAGCGCACCGCCGTGTCCCGCCCGGCCGGTGAACCAGACCCATCTCCGGTGGCGGAGTTCGCCGGGAGCCCGACGGGTGACTCGCTCCCCGGGTTGCCGCCCACGTTGGAAGTCCCGCTGGCGCAGGCCCGCCAGGAGGGGGTCGAGGCGCTCGGAAAATGGCTGAAGCAGTGGGGCCGCCAGGTGCAGGACCCGCGCTTGGCCTGGATCGAACTTGATTACGTCGTCCTGCTCAACCTAAGCAATCGCAAGGCCGCCCGTCTCGGACAAAGACCTCTTCCATCTCGTCGAGGAGAAGGTCTACCGCGTGGTTGGGGCGATGTTGAGCGGCGGTTTCCCCGTCACCGAGTTCATCGGCGGACGCAAGAACCTCGACTCAAC
>JBBQML010000103.1:0-10026 GCA_038328885.1 Verrucomicrobiota bacterium
ATTTCCTTGCGGCCGGCCTTGGAGTCCCAGGCCTTGGCCTAGCCTCGGTCGTACCCAGTCCGGCCCGGCGCAACCCAGTCCCCCTCCCTGTCAAGCCATGAACCACGACGAGCCCGCGCGAGGCAGCGGCACACCAGGCGGCTCCTCGCGACCCAAAGCCACCCGCCGCCCCCCACCGCGCCGCCGTCCACTCCCATGGATCAGGATCCTGATCGCCCTGGTTCTCGCGGGAGGCGTCGCCGCGTACTTCGGGGCCCGACCCGCCTGGCGCTACGTGAAGTTGCTCCGCGCCGAGCGCTTCATCGACCAGGCGGAATCTCGCTTCCGGGAGGAGCAGTGGCGTCCCGGATTCGAGCGCATCCGCGCCGCGCTTCAACTCGCCCCGACCAACCCCCGCGTACTCCGGGCCGCGGGCTATGCCTACAGCCGCGCGGGCAGCGAAGCGGGCTTCGTCTACCTCGACGCGCTCCTCGCGGGACCCCAGGCCACCGTCCAGGATCGCGAGGAAGCCCTCAGCCTCGCCCTGCGGGTCGGCAACCTCGAACTCGCCCGCATCCAGGTCGAGGAACTCCTCGAGGCCGCCAATCCCTCGGCACGCGCCCTGGTCCTCGCGTCGCAATTCCACGGCGCCCGCCGGGATTACCCCACCGCACTGAGACTGGCACGCGAATCGGTCCTCCTCGAGCCAACCAACCCGACCAACCAGTTCGCGGTCGCCACCCTGCTGCTCTTCAGCCGGAACCCCAAGGAAATCGAGGAAGCCCGGACGATCGTGTGGCCCCACGCCCGCACCAATGGCCCGCTCCAGATTTCCGCCCTCGGCGCCATCCTGGGCAGCCCCGACGTGCCCCGCGCGGAACGCGAGGAGGTGGAGCGGATCCTCAGCAGCCGTGACCCTGCCCAGCGCACCATCGCGGAGGACATCCTGCTGGCCGACGCGCGCGTCGCCCTGGATCCCGCCCAGCGCTCGATCATCGCCGAGGCCCTGATCGAACTCCATGGGCGCGCCGGGGACGAACGCATGGCCCATGTCGCCCGCTGGCTCAACCGCCATGAGATGTACGCCTGGACGCGCGACCTCATCCTGCCGGACATCGCCCGCAAGAACTTTGCCCTCCTGCGTCTGCGCCTCGAGGCGCTGGTCGGCCTCAACGACGTGCGGGGTGCCTACGCCTTCCTGATGGAAGACAAGCTCCCCGGCGATCCGCTCCAGGTTGAGTTCCTCCGCTGCGCCACCGCCATCCGGCTCAAGGATCAGGCGGCCATCGATGCCCACTACCGCAATCTCGTCAAACTCGCCCGGCAGCAACTCCGCTCCCTCCGTGCCGTGGCCGACTTCGCGCACCGCAATGGCAACCGGGCCGTCGCCAACGAGGTCTACCAGATCCTCCTGCGCAACCCTCGCGACGCCGTGCCCGCCCTCCGCGGACTCGTGCGCAACTCCGACGCCCAAGGCGAAACCTGGGCCGCTCGCGACTACGCCCGCCGCCTGAACGCCGCCATGCCCCGCGAGGACGACTCCTTGAAGCTGCAGATCGCCTACTACGACCTCCTGCTCAAGGAGAACATCGACGAGGCCGCCAGCGTCGCGGAAGCCCTCCACCGTGCGAAACCGGAGGATTTCAACCGCCGTGCCATCCTCGCCTTCGCCCGGCTCCGACAGGACAAGCCTGCCCAGGCCATGGACCTCCTCGCGGGTCAGATGGTGACGTGGAACCGCGTGATCCCCGGCGTGCGGGCCATCGTGGCCGCGACCCTCGGTGCGAGCGGGCGCACCGCCGGGGCCTCCAACATCACCACACGCGTCCAACTCCAGAGGCTCAAACCCGAAGAGCGTGAACTGATCAAGCCCTACCTCACCGGCATCCCCCTGCCGTCGGCCGCCGCAACCGAACCCGGAGCACCGGAAGCAATCGAGGCACCCGACGCCCGCGACAGCGTGCCGGAGAAACTCTGATACCCGGCCGGGAGATCAGGCGGGACCAGCGAAGGGGCGTGCTTGGGGTCACATCTCTGATTTTGACAAACGGCTGCTCAAGGCCCACTGCGTGGGACCACCCGAGCCCCGAGGGAACCAGAGCCGTCAGGCGAAGAGTCTTTTGTCAAATTCAGAGATGCGACCCCAGATGCCATCTCGACCCCAGATGCCCTCTACGATCACCACCCCGACCCCCTGTTCCTATTCACCCGGGGGGACCGGCAGCGGCGCCGGCACCCGGAGCCGTCTCCAGTTCAGCGTGATCCCGGTCAGCGCCTCCGGCACCGGGCCGTCATGGCCCTGGAGGACCCCCCGCCACTCTCCCCCGGCACCCCGCCAAAGGGCTATGTCCACGGGTTCCTCCAACCGGATCGTCATGCCCCCACCGCGAAACAGCCTCAGCCCGCCCGCCGCGATGGCCACGAGCTTGCCCGACACCTCCATACGAGCGGCGGCCACCCCCACGGCGTCGAACGTGACCTCGTGGCCGTTGACCGCGACGGTCTGCCGAATCGCGTCGCCCATGACGTCCCTCTCGCCGGAAGCCACAATGACGGTGCCGTCGAGCAAGCGACACTGTCCGCGAGGCCGGGGCATCATGGACCCGGCGAAACCGGCGACGCCACGGGAGGAACCAGGGGTCTGTGGGGTGATGCCCGCCGACTTCAGATGAGCCAGGACCTGCTGGATGGCCACCGCCACCTCGACGGGCTTCATCGACGGCGGCAGCGCGGCGGCGTCGAAGGCGCCGCCTTCGAAGTCGACCGTCCAATCGCCGACGCGGAACAGCGCCGTGCCGCGGGAGGTGGCGGCTTTGCGGAAGAACTCGGCCACCCCCGGCCGCTCATACTGCGGATGATAGAGCACGATGGCCGCGTAGGGTTGGGGCCCGTACCGAGGAATCCCGTCCGCGCCGATCGTCAGGTTCCCTGCGGCGATCTCACTGCTGGGGATCAGGTCGGCATAGAAGCCTTCGGCCCACAAGCCATCGGTCACCGCCAACCCGGCGTCGGCGAAGCCGGATCCCGCCCAGTTCAAGGTGGCGGGATGGCCAAAGACGACTGCCACCGGGCAGTCGATCGGGGCGGTGGAGATGTAGTTCAACAGGCGAACGCGACTCTCGGCCGCGAGCAGTCTCCCCGACAGGAGAGAGGTGGTCAGGTTCTCGAACGGATGCGGATAGAGCGGATGGAAATTCAACCGCCCTCCGCCCAGGGCGTGTCGCCAGAGATCTTCCTCATACGGCGCGAGCGATGAGTCGTAGTACATGTTGACCCAAAGCGGACTGCGCCACTTCTTGGCCAGGGCGGTGCGGGCACAGAACGGCGTGGCTTCGTCGGTCTGGGCCAGATCACGTTTCACCGCCCACCAATCGAGGCCGTTCTTGAAGACCTCCTCTTTCGAGGAAGGATTCGGCACCCACGTCGGATGGGTCGCCGACACGGCCTGGGGTCCGAAAATGTCCTTGATGGACTGGTAGAAGGCGTTCTCGACCTCCGCGTTGCGCTGCCAGTTCAGTTCCATCCAATGATTGATGGCCGCCGCCCGTTCCGCCGCCCGGCCCTGATGAGGTTTGAACATCAGCAGCAGGTCGCGCACCAGATCCCGGCCCCGGCGACGCCGCGCATACGCCTCGGCCATGGCCGTCGAGTAGTACAGATCGTCCAGCCTCGGCCCGAAACGGCCGGGGAATCCGCATTCGTCCTTGCAGGCACCCGCGAGCGGCACGTCGGCGTACTGCCTCAGAATCCCTCGCTCGAACTCGATCAGGTGTGGGGCGAAAACATCCGGCGTGAAGAGCGTCAACGCCACGAGGGCACAGGCCGTGCGCCCCGCATCCTCCGCGTCGCCGGGGATATGGAGCGCAAGCCCCCCGGCGTCGGCTCGACGAATCACGCAGCGGTGGGTGATGTCCCGGATCGTGGCCGCGTCGATCCCTTCGGCGCCGGAGACGTAGGAGTATGCTCGGAGGAGGCGGGCCGACATCGTGTCGTATCCCCGTGCCTTGAAGGTGTAGTGATCGCCCAAGTTGAGCGCGTCGACGGACAGCGAAGCCTCGCCGTCCGGCCGGAGCGGAACCTCGCGCAAGCGCACGATCTCCTGCAGCTCGCCGGGATGTCTTTGGAGGAAGGCTGTCCGTGCAAGGCGGACGTCCAGGTCCATCACCAGTTCCATCCCGCGTTCACGGGCGTAGATCGCCGCCGCCCGGATCTGGTCGTGGACCTTGGGATCCGTCACCTCCACCGGATGGCGGATGCTGGTGGTGAGCAATCCGAAGTCCGAGTGTTGCTCGTGCAGGTCCAGGAATCGCCGGTAGCCCTCTGGCTTGAACTCCTCGGCCGTCCAGAACCAGCAGCCGATCCCCGGCCAGGAGTGCTTGATGACATTGTGCTGCTGGCCCGGCAGTTCGACGCGGAGCGAACGGAGCGGCGCCTCGGCGGCGGGCCCCGGCCCACCGAGAAGCACGCCCAGGACTGCCAGCATTGTTCTCGGGCTCATGGATGGGATCCCGGGTGCGGAGACATGGGGTTCAGGGAATGGGGGCGATCTTGGAGGCTCGTTCGAGTCGACGTCCACAACAGGTTCCCTTGCCCGGACGGAATTCCCCGCTCCCACGCATCGCGATGGCCCATCCGGTTGCTTCGATCCCGGAAACCGTGGCACCGGGGTCCGCAACGCCTAGGAGAAGGACCATTCACCGAACGCCGAAATGATCCCCACGAAAGACCGGGCGAAATCCTTCGAAGTGAGAACGGCGCCGCGAGCGCCCGGCCGCACCGTCGCCTTGCGGAGGCCGGGAGCTGCCCTCTTGGCGTTGGTCCTGGCCGCTCTCACCGGCTGCGTTCACGGTCCCGCCCGCCAGCGGTCCGAGGTCGAAAGCATTCCCGGCCTCGTGGCCTTCTGGACCTTCGGTGAGGAACCCGGTTGCCCCCGCCTCTCGACCGGCACCACGGAGGCCCATCCCCTGCAGGAGGTCGGTGGGCCTATCGCCCGGGTCCCCGGAGGGCCGTTCTCGGGCTACGCGGCCGAGCTGAACGGCCGGCAGTATTTCCGCATCCCCTATGCCGAGACCGGCGACCTGAACATCTCCGGCCCCGACGCGCAGGTGAGTCTGTTCGCGGAGATGCGGCAACTCCACCAGGCCGCGCGCCTCGAACGCCTCCCGCGATGACCCGCCGCCAATTTCTGCACTCCTCCCTCGCCGTGACGCTCGCCGCCTCGGTGCGGGCGGCCGTGCCGGCTCGTCTCCCGCGGATCCTCCTGCGTTCCTCCTGGCAGGTGGTGAACATCGGGGACATCGCGCACAGCCCCGGGGTGCTCGCGTTGATCGAACGGCACATTCCCGGCGCCGAGACGATCCTGTGGGCCTCAGGCAACCTCTCGCCTGAAGTCGCCGCCATGGAGCAGCGCCGGTTCCCACAACTCCGTATCGTGAAAGGCACCCTGGACGCACAGGGCAAAGCCTCGAACGCCGATCTCGTCGACGCCGTGGCTGGAACGGACTTCCTCCTGCACGGCTCGGGGCCCTCGCTGGTGGCGGCCAGGGACGTCGCAGCCTTCGCGACGCACACCGGCAAGCCCTTCGGCGTCTACAGCATCACCCATGGATCGTTCCTCTCCGGCAACGACAAGGACACCCTGAGCCGGGCCAGGTTCGTCTTCTTCAGGGATTCCGTCTCCCTGGAGCGTGCGAGGGCGGAGGGTGTCACCTGGCCGATCATGGAATTCGGGCCCGATGGCGCCTTCGCCTTCGACCTGCGTGACGAGGACCGGGCTGTCGCCTTCCTCCGTGACCGCGGACTCGAGGAGGGGCGATTTCTTTGCTGCATCCCACGCCTGCGCTATACGCCGTACTGGCTCATCCACGGCACCTCCATGACCACGGAACAGCGTCGTCGGGCAGCGCGCAACGACGCCATGGCGGACTGGGACCACGCACCACTGAGGGAGGCGATCACCGCTGTCGTGCGCGAGACCCCGATGAAGGTGCTTGTCTGCCCCGAGGACGGCAGCCAGATGGCGGTCGGCAAGGAATGGATCCTGGATCGACTGCCGGCCGACGTGCGTGCGAAGACCGTCTGGCGTGAGGAGTTCTGGCTTCCGGACGAGGCCCTGAGCACCTACCTCCGATCGGCGGGTCTGTTCGGCCTGGAGATGCATTCGCCGATCCTCTGCGTCGGCAACGGGGTTCCGGCGATCGTCTGCCGTTTCGAGGAGCAGACCAGCAAGGGCATCATGTGGCGGGACATCGGCCTCGGCGACTGGCTGTTCGACCTGGACAGGGAGGAGGGCCGTGCGGGGGTCGTCGCCGCCGTGCTCGACATGGCCCGGGCGTCCATCGCCGCGCGGGCGAAGGCGGCCGATGGCCGCGCCTTCGTGAAGCGACGCCAGCACGAGACCATGGAAGTACTCCGGAAGCACCTGCCTGCGCCAGGTGCCGCGACACCCCAGATCCCGGGTCTCGCACGAACCCTGGCGGTTGCCCAGGACCGCCCGGACACCCGGGACCTCCTCGCCGCCTATGGCCGGTTTGCCCGTTGGATCATCCCGCTCCAGCGGCCGGATGGTTTGTGGAGCGTTTTCGTGGATGAACCCTCGCTCACCCCCGACACGGCCGGAAGCGCTGGCATCGCCGCCGCCCTCGCCATCGGGGCCCGGCACGGATGGGTGGACGCCGGCGCCAGGGCCGCCGCGGCTAGAACCCTGACCAGCCTTCAACAGCACCTGACCCCCGACGGATTCCTCGGCGGGGTATCCCAGTCCAACAAGGGGGGGGGAAGCCCTCCAGCGCGGCGACTACCGCAGTCTCTACCAGATGGGGATGGGGCTGATGGCGCAACTGATCGCGGCACTGGCATGATCCCGATCTGCGAGCGCGCCTGATCCCCCCGATCCCAACCACGGCAACAGGCACCCTCAATCCAGGTGAAAGACCTCCGTCATGCCCGCCCACCACTCGTCCGACGCCCGGTCGGGGAGCGGCTCCTGGCACGGCTTGCAGACGTCCCACCAACGCTGGGTGAGTGGATCGGCGGCCATCTTTGCCATATCAGCCTCAAAATCGGACCCGTGGTACTCGAAATAGCTGAAGAGATAGAATCGTCCGTCACCGAGCTGTCTCAGATAAATCGAGTAGTTCCTGATGTTGCAGGCCGTGATCTGTTCCAGCACCCCGGGCCAGACCGCCGCGTGCAGCCTCCGATACTCGTCGAGTTGCTCGGCCCGCACCCCGATGACACTCCCGTGACGTTTCATTTTGGCATCTCCACTGGCATCGGCCCCCTGGGCTGAGTCCTCGGGTGCCGTTTCTCCGCCTCGACGATGACCCCAGGGGTAATCGGACAGCGGTGCATCCAGAAGTTGCGGGTGACCGGATACCAGAGCGCCGCCTCGCCGGGCTCCTCGGCGCACTCCAAGGCGCCCCGCTCCTCCTGGAGTGCGGCAGGAAGCAACGCGCGCCGCCGCTTTGGTACGGTGCACCGCACCGACAACCTGGGGATGCACGGATCGGACAGTTGCTTGGGCGGAATCGAGGCCATGGGACTCCATGTTGCGGAAAGGAATCGACCCGCGGAGCATCGTCCAAGAACCCGGCGGATCAAAGCCTCCCCTTGCCGACTGGGGATTGGCCCGGACCACCGGCGTACCCGGCCCCTCCTCCAACCAACAATCAACAATCGAAAATCACCAATACCCGGTCTGCAGCCCCGCACCAGCAACCTGGGGACGCACTGGCCGCTGGGCCGGGCCGCCTGGTCGAGTCTCGGTTGGACAAGCCTCCCCAAGCCGCTAAGGTCCACTACCTTGGCGTCTGGTCAGGCGCCCGCCCTCGGAAAATGGATGCCCAACCCCAACAACCCGCTGACCATGCGGCGATCCGTGAGCTGTTCGATGAGTATCTGCAGATGTATGCCACGCGTGATGATCGTCTCACCACGTGGTTCAGCGAGAACTTCTCAGGCTTTACCGGAGGCGGGCACGAACTCGTCCAGGATCGGGAGGAATGGGTGGCGATCACTCGCCAGGACTTCGCCCAAGTCAGGGAGGCGATCCGGATAGAACTCAAGGATGTGGCCATCCAGTCCCTGGCCGAAACGATCGCGACCGCGACCGGGTTCTTCACCATCCACCTGCCCATTAAGGACCACATCCTGTCCCGGGAGACCGCCCGCCTGGTGCTGATTTTCCGGAAGGAATCCGCAGGCTGGAAGATATCTCATAGCAGCATCTCCATTCCCTACTACCTGGTTCGCGACGGCGAGGTGTATCCGCTGAAGGAGTTGGTCGAGCGAAACCAGACCCTCGAAGCCGAGGTCGCCGAACGAACCCTCCAGTTGTCCGCGGCAAACGGGAATCTGCTCCGGACCAACGAGGAACTGGCGGGAAAGATCGAAGAGCACAGGCAGGCGGCCGATGCGCTGCGGAGGAGCGAAGACAGGTATCGCTCCATCCTCAACGCCTCGCCCGACGACATCACGATCACGGATGGGGAGGGGCGCATCCTGATGGTTTCTCCGATGGCCCTGACGATATTCGGGACCGGAGCAAAGGAGGACTTCATCGGACGTCCAATCACCGATTTCATTGTCGAGGAGGACCGTCCACGAGCCTGGTCCCAAGTAGCCCTGAAGCGCCAGGGCGTCAGGACCAGACCGACGGAGTACCGCGGGCTGCGCTCCGATGGGAGCACCTTCGACATCGAGGTGAACAGCGAGTTCATCCGGGACGCGGCGGGATTGCCCACCGGCATGGTCGTCATCGTCCGCGACATCACCGAGCGCAAGCGGGCGGAGCTCGAGAGGGAGCGACTGGAAGCCCAAAACCGGCAGCTTCAGAAGGCCGAAAGCCTGAGTCGGATGGCCGGGGCCATCGCGCATCATTTCAACAACCAGTTGCACGCGGTGATTGGCAATCTCGACCTCACTCTGGACGAGATGCCTCCCGGTGCCGCGCATGCCGAATACGTGATCGCCGCCGCACAATCCGCCCGCAAGGCCGCGGAGATGAGCCTCGCGATGCTGACTTACCTCGGGCAAACCGCATCCCAGCGTGGGGCCCTGGACCTGTCGGACGCATGCCGCCGAAGCCTGGCCACCCTGCGGGCGGCCGTGCCTGCTGACGTTCGACTGGAGACTTGCCTGCCCGCCGCAGGTCCGGTCATTCGCGCCAATGCGGACCAGATCAGACAGGTTCTGACCAATCTCGTCGCCAATGCCTGGGAAGCCATGAACGGCGGGCCCGGCTCCGTTTTTGTCAGCGTCAGGCTGGTTGCGGCTGCGGACATCCCGTCAACACACCGGTTCCCGGTCGACTCCCAACCGGGGAATACCCCCCATGCGTGTCTGGAAGTGGCGGACACGGGCTGCGGGATCTCGGCGCAGGATATCGAAAAGGCTTTTGATCCCTTCTTCACCAGCAAGTTTGCCGGGCGGGGCCTGGGATTGGCCGCGATTCTCGGAATCGCCCGAGCCCACGATGGGATGATCACCGTGGAGAGCGCGCCGGGGCGGGGAAGTGTCTTCCGAGTCTTCCTGCCGGTCTCCGCGGATGCCGTGCCCTAGCAGACTGAGGAGGGTTCGGGGAGCCCCCCCCCGCGCGGCCGGCTATCTTGGTCCAAGCAGCAGTTGGAGGGCAACGACGGTCCCGTTCCGTCCAAGAACCGGAGCACGCACGGGATGGCTCTTACCCGAAACCGCCCTGACCGACAACGATCCATCCCCGGACGTTGCGCCCGGAGCCGGGCGGAACGTTCCCGGCAGCCGCCCACCCCGTGGGGCAAAAAAGGCCGAGGGATTCCGGGCTGGGCCGGCGTACCGGAGTTGCCGCGACTGCCGCCCTCCGGCTCGACAGTGCCGAGAAGACCCGTCATCCAAGCCCCCCCGAGCCATGAAACCTGCCCTCACCGAACCGCCTGACGCTCGGTTGACCCAACTACTCCGGTCCTGGTTGGTCGAACCCACGCCCCCTCCCGGTTTTTCCCGGGCTGTGTGGGGCCGGATCCGACGCCAGCAGGCCGGGGCGAACCCATTCGCCTGGGCCGCCTGGCT
>JBBQML010000104.1:0-9998 GCA_038328885.1 Verrucomicrobiota bacterium
GGTCCGCACCGACGACCTCAAACTCCCGCAGGAAGTCTTCGCCCACCGCCTCGAGCGCCGCGCCCGCCTCCGCGACAGCCTCCACGAGGCGATGCCGGAACTGGAGAAGGCCGTGGAACATTACCACCTCGACGAGTACTATCAGCGCGCCCTGAGCCTCATCGTCTCCGGCAACGCCCGCACCGCCTTCGATCTCTCCCTCGAAACCGAGGCGGCCCGCGATCGGTACGGACGAAACACCTTCGGACAGAGCTGCCTCCTGGCCCGCCGACTCGTCGAGGCGGGAACCCGCGTCGTCGAGGTCGTCTGGCCCAAGGTCGCCAATTCGGACAACCACTCCTGGGATGTTCATGTCGGCCTCTACGCCCGCATGAAGAACCAATCGGCACCGATGCTCGACCAGGGGCTCAGCGCCCTTTTCGAGGACCTCGACCAGCGCGGCTTGCTCGACGAAACGCTCGTCGTCGCCATCGGCGAATTCGGCCGCAGCCCGGAGAAGGGCGTCAGCACCTCCGGCAACAGCAACAGTCCCGACGGCCGCGATCACTGGCCCTACTGCTACACCGCCGTCCTCGGCGGCGCCGGCATCCGCCGCGGCTATGTCCACGGGGAGTCCGACAAGACCGGTTCCAGCCCGCGGTCAGATCCCGTCCACCCGATGGAACTGCTGGCCACGATCTACCACGCCTTTGGCATCGACCCTGGCACCATCGTCTACAACCACCTGAACCAACCCCGCGAACTGGTCAAAGCCCAGGCCGTCCCCCGCCTCTTCGCCTGAAACGAGTCCAACCCTTGCCAACTCGACCGCCGTGGTTTACCCGATGGCCCGAATGCAACGAACGGGATCGCCTCGGGCCTCGAGTTCCAGGCTGGCGGTCGCGGTCCTCGCCCTGACCCTCCCCCTGGGTTCCCTCCCCACGCACGCTGACACGACCTCCCTGGTATCGGTCGCCGACACCGGCCTCCTCGAACTGGAGCCCGATTTCAACCTCGGCGCTCAGGAAGATGTACCCGCCGGCACCCTCGGCAGCACGGTCCAGATGGCCCGCAGCCGCCTGCTGCTTCGCTTCGACCTCACCGCGCTGCCAACCGGCGCCCGACTCCAGGCCGCTCACCTGCGCCTCACCGTCACCCGAGCCCCCGCGGGCGGCGGAGCATCGTCCATCTTCACCCTGCACCGACTGCTGCGGGAATGGCAGGAGGGCGACCGGCAGGGAGGACTTCCCGGCGGCTCCGAAGCTCTCCCGGGTCAGGCGACCTGGAACAGCCCCTCGGCCCCGTCCCCGTTCTGGCAGGCTCCAGGCGCCCTCGCCGGTGCCGACTTCGCCACGGATTCAAGTTCGTCCGAGAGAATCCTCGGCCCCGGCAGCTTCGAATTCGAGTTCGGCAGCAGCCAACTCGCGGAGATCCAGGCGTGGATCGAGAACCCGGCGACCAACTTCGGCTGGATCCTGCTCACGCGCACCGAGGACGTCGCGCAGACCGCCCGCCGCTTCGCCACGCGCGAGCACACCGATCCCGCGGCCCGCCCCAACCTCCTCCTGCAGTTCGAGTCTCCCAACCCGATCGAACCCCCGCTGATCACCGGGATCGCCCGGGCTGATGGCACCACCCTGATCACCGTCCGGGTAACCGGCGGCGTGAACTACGCCCTCGAGGGGGCAACCGCGGTGCCGGCCACGAACTGGTTGAACCTCAGTAGTCCAATCATGACCAATCAGTCTGGCTACCTGGTGTTTCCGGATCTTTCGCCCCCGAGCATTCAACGATACTATCGGGTCGCGGCCACTCCCTGACCCCCCGCCCGCCGCTTCACCGCCCACCGCTTCACCGCCCACCGCTTCACCCCCCACCGCTTCACCGCCCACCGCCCCCCGGCCCCATGCACCTCCCTCCGGTTCGTCATCCCGGTCCCCTGGCCAACTGCACCGCAGCCGCTCGCCTGATCCTGGCCTCGGCCGCCCTGGTCGTCGCCTCTACCCCTGTGGAAGCGGCTTCTTCACCCACCCTGACCTCGATCCTCGCCCGCCACGGCAACCTCACCATCGCGGCCGAGATCCCTGCCGGCTACCGGCACGCCGTCCTCGAAGCGGCCGACGCCGTGGACCGCCCGTTCAGCGAACCGCTGGTCGCCGCGCCCATCTCCGGCGAACCGGGCACCGCCACGTTCCAGGTGCCGAACGCTGGCAACTCCCGTTTCCTCAGGGTCCGCCTCGGCCCGGAAGCCACGGTGCCGGGTTCGACCTACCCGGCTTCCGGGCACTTCACCATCGAATACTCCGGCGGGGGCGCTGGACCCCTGACCCCGGAGGAGAAGGCCGGCCACGTCCTCAACCGACTCGCCTACGGACCCACCTCCGAGGATCTGCAGGCCATCCAAGTCTCGGGCGTCGCCGCCTACCTGGAACAACAACTCGATCCGGCGAGGATCGACGAGTCGACCAACACCGAACTCAACACGCGCGAGGCCGCCCTGTTCACGGTCCACCAACCCAGTGAGGATACCCGGTGGATCGCCGCCGGCGACAACTGGCGCTACTTCAAGGGCACCCAGGCTCCTCCCGCGGCCTGGAAGGACCTGAATTTCAATGACGGCGCCTGGTTGGAGGGCCCCACCGGCATCGGCTACGGCGACGACGACGATGCCACGGAACTCAACGACATGCGCCAGGCCGACGCGAACTCCGGCTACCTGACCGTCTTCGCCCGGTGCACTTTCACCGTACCCGCCACGGCGGACGTCGATTCCCTGATCCTCCGCCTGGACTTCGACGACGGCTTCGTCGCCTACCTCAACGGGACCGAAGTGGCCCGGGCGAACGTCGCGGGCACCCCTCCGCCCTATAATGCTGCGGCCACCAGCGACCACGAGGCCGGAGATCCGGTCGAGTATGACCTCAGTGAGCGTCGTGGGCTCCTGCGGACCGGCGCCAATGTCCTGGCCATCGCCCTGCACAACGCCGGACTGACCAGCAGCGACGCCAGCCTCATTCCCGAACTGATCGCCCGAAAGGCGCTCCCCATCCCGCCCCAGAAACGGATCCGTCACATCGCCGCCCTCCAGCAACTGGCCCACCTCCGCGGCGTTCACGCCCGGCGCCAACTGCAGGCCGTGCTCGCCGAGTTCTGGGACAACCATTTCACCACCGACTACGACAAGGTCGCCGGGTACCTCCAGGACCTACGCGACTCGAACGCCCGGACGTCCATGTCTGAAAGCGAGGCGAACGCGCAGGCGGCGCAGGCGGAGTACGAGGAGCACCAGTTCTTCCACGACCACGCCCTGGGGAACTTCGGCGACCTGCTGCTCTACAGCGCCACCAGCCCGACCCAACTGATCTACCTCGATAACGTCCGCAACCTGAAGGGCGCCGCCAACGAGAACTACGCGCGCGAAATCTTCGAGCTCTTCGCCTTCGGCGTCGACAACCGCTACACGCAGGGCGACATCGAGCAGCTCGCGAAATGCTTCACCGGCTGGTCCGTTCGCAAGGTCTGGCCCGACCAGAAACTCGCCTTCCCGGCATCCGCCCGCACCCCGCCCACGGAGGCCGGCGTCCAGTACCAGGACACGCCCGTCATCGACCTCGGCGCCGGCTGGAAATACGTCAAGGGCACGCAGGAACCCACCCCCGCCACCGGCGGCGCAGCCTCCACCGCCTGGACGGAAGCCGACTTCAACGACGCGGCCTGGCTCAGCGGAGCCACCGGCATCGGGTTCGCCGACAACGACGACGCCACGGTCCTCTCCGACATGCGGAACAGGTACGTCTCGGTGTACGCCCGCCGCACCTTCACCCTCGCCGACCCCGCCCAGGCGGCGTCCCTCATGCTCTCGATCGACTACGACGACGGCTTCGTCGCCTACCTCAACGGCACCGAGATCGCGCGCAGCGAGACCATGCAGGGCACCGGCACCCCGCCACCCTTCAACCGGCCCGCCAGCGGCAGCCACGAGGCCGGTCGTGCACCCGATGTCTTCGGCCTGTCCGCGTTCGGCCACCTGCTCCGTCCCGCGCCGGAAAAGAACGTCCTGGCGATCCAGGCCCACAACATCTCCCTGACCAGCTCCGACCTCTCGCTGCTGCCCCGGCTCGTCGACCGATACCTGCTGCCGGGCAGCATCGAGAACGGCGACCCCAACGGCGTCTGGACCTTCCGCTTCAACCCCGCCCAGCACGACACCAGTGCCAAAGTGCTGTTCAAAGGGACGCCCCACGAGATCCAGGTCCCCGCCGGCCGCACCGGCACCGAGGGTCTCCGTGACGCGATCGAGGTGGTCGACACCTTCGTAAACCACCCCTCCGTGAGCGAATTCATCTGTCTCAAGCTGGTCAACAAGTTCGTCTCCGACGAAATCGCGCTGAGCAGTTACCACGACGGTACCGCCCCCGAGGAACTCCGCCGGGTGATGGACCAGGCGATCGCCGCCTGGCGGTCCACGCAACCCGCCGGCAACATCGGCACGGTCCTCCGCGCCATCCTCACCCCGGTCGCCCAGGACGGCCACTTCTGGTCGCGGTCGGCCTTCCGCGCGAAGGTCAAGACCCCGGTCGAGTTCATCAACAGCAGCCTGCGCGCCCTCCACGCCAACGTCTCCGGCACCAGCCTCCCCGATGTCAACGAGCGCCTGGGCATGACGCTCTTCGTCCGGGACGACCCCGACGGGTGGTCCGAACTGGGCCACGACTGGATCGACACCGGCACCCTGCTCGGGCGCCTGCAGTTCGCGCAGTCGCTGAGCTCTGACCGGATCACGAACATCCGCTGGGACGCCATGGCGTGGGCCCGGGCGAACCAGATCACCACGGTGGATTCGGTCATCGACCACTTCGACCGACTCCTCTTCCAGGGCGGCCTGTCGGCCGCCAACCGGCGTGTCCTGCTGACCTTCGCCACCACGGACGACAATGGAAATCCCCTGCCCTTCGACCCGGCGCGCACCGACTACGCCACCCGCCTGCGCGAGTTGGTCGGCCTGATCCTGTCCCTGCCCCAGTGGCACTACCAATGACCACCCCATGAACATCCAACGCCGCCAATTCCTCAAGGCCAGCGCCCTCACCTGGGCCTCCCTGGGGGTGAACCTGTTCGCCCCGAGTCTCTTCCAGCGCCGCCTCCTCGCCGCCGATCCGCTGTCCGATCGGAAGCTCATCTTCATCTTCCAGAATGGCGGGAACGATGGCGTCAATACCATGATCCCCACCGGGGACCCCGCCTACAACACCGACACCCGACCGAGCCTCTACATCCCTCCGGCCCAGGCGATCGACACCGGCAACGGCTTCGCCCACCTCCACCCGGCGCTCCAGCCGATGATGGAGATCTACAATCACTCCTCCCTCAACGGCCAACCCGGACCCGGCAACCTCGCCGTCCTCCACCGCATCGGCTACGCGGGCCAGTCGCAGTCCCACTTCGACAGCCAGCAGTACTGGCAGAACGGCGTCCCCGGAAAGGCCTCTCTCGAGGAGGGCATGTTCTATCGCCATCTCAGCAAGACCCTCGACCTCGATCAGCAGGCAAATGCCTTCGTGGCAGCGGCAATCTCGAACTCGCAGATGGTCGCGTTGAAAGGGGATCGCCCCTTCCCGAACTTCAGTCGTGCCGCCGATTTCTCCTTCACCGGCACCACCGCCAAGTCCCGCAAAATCCTTGGCGTCGGACCGTCCACGCCGGGTGGTGACGATGGCACCGGGCTGATGGGCCTCTACGGTGGCAGCCCCGACGACCCGTCGAAGATCTATCGCCCCCTGGTCCACCAGACCGGCCAACTCCTGGGCTCCACCATGGGCATCCTGCAGACCGCCGTCGGTCAGGGCACCTACACCCCGGCCAACGGCGCGGTGTACGGCAATGACTCGCTTGGCCGCAAACTGATGGAGGCGGCCATGCTCTTCAAACGGACGCCGGTCAAGATTGTCGGGCTGACGATCGGCGGTTGGGACACCCACACCGGACAGGGTACCCTCACCGGCGGGCACCCGAACCTGTTAGGCCAACTCGCCCGCGGGTTCCAGGCGCTCCACCGCGACCTCCAGGACCAATGGGACAAGATCCTGATCGTCACCATGACCGAGTTCGGCCGGACCTCGAAGGAGAACGGCAGCCGGGGCACGGACCACGCGGAGTCGAGCGTCGTGTTCGCCGCTGGCGGCGGCGTCAGGGGCGGGATCTACAACTGCGACTCCTCCACCTGGAAGGCGAACGACCTCTTCTCCGGGCGCAGCCGCTACGTGGCCAAACGCACCGACTTCCGTGGCGTCTTCGGCGAGATCTTCACCCGCCACTTCGGGGACTCGCCGGCGCTGCTCGAGGAAATCATCCCCGGCTACACGGTCGCTGCAGCCAAGGATCCGACCGGCTTCCAACCCCTGGGCTTCCTCCCGGCCTGAGAAGCACATCCCCCGGAGGGATCCCGCCTTCGAAGAACCGGACGCCTCCGGGCTCCACAACGCGCGTCGATTGCTGGAGGATCGTCGCGAATGTCGTCGTCACATCCGCGGTTCGGTTCCCACACGGATCCCACGTTCCGGTCGGAGCCTCGTGCGGCGGGGGAAGTCATCCGACGGGTTGCGGTGTACCTGCGACCCTATGGGCGTCTGGCCGCGGCCACGATCGGGTGCGCCGTGGCCAGCCTTGGCTTCGGATTCGCCTACCCCTGGCTGACGCGGTACCTGATCGACGACGTCATCGCGGGGCGCCGTGGCGAGTTGCTGGCGCCGGCCGCCCTGGCCCTGTTGGGGGCGTTCCTCTTCCGCGAGGTCTTCAACAGCCTGCGGATCCGGGTGAACAACCGGCTCGAGCAGAACATCATCTTCGACATGCGCCGCGATGTGTACGGCCGGCTGCAACGATTGCCGGTAGCGTGGTTCGATCCGCGGTCCTCGGGGGACCTGATGACCCGGGTCATCGAGGACGTGAACAACGTGGAGCGGTTGCTGATCGACGGCACGGAGCAGGGAACGGTGGCCCTGCTGAGCATCGCCGGGGCGCTGGTATTCATGTTCTGGGCCAGTCCGCTGCTGGGTTTTGTGGCGCTGATTCCCCTGCCGTTCCTGGTCGGCGGGGCGCTGTGGTACACCACCACGGCCCACCGCCGGTACCGTCGCCAGCGGGAGGCCTCCTCCGCCATGAACTCCCTGCTCATGGACAACCTGCAGGGGATCCGCCAGATCAAGGCGTTCGGACGGCAGGACCATGAGGACTCCCGGTTCGCGGCGCGCGCGGACGAACTCCGGGAGGGCACGCTCGTGGTCATGCGGGCGTGGGCCTGGTACGGCCCGGCCATGCAGTTCACCGGTGCGCTGGGCATCGGCCTGGTGCTGTGGGTGGGCGGAGGCCAGGTCATCGCGGGCCGACTCGCGGTCGGCGAACTCGTCGCCTTCATGCTCTACGCCGGGATGTTCTTCTATGAGCCCATCGGTCGCCTCCACAGCCTGAACCAGATGCTGCAGTCGGCCCGCGCCGCCGCCGCCCGGGTGTTTGACATCCTCGACGCGGAGAGCGAACCGGCGGGTCGGACGGGGGTGCTCCGCGAACCTGTGCGGGGGGAGATCATCTATGAGCACGTGGCCTTCGGGTACCCGGGCGGGCGCACGGTGCTCCGGGACGTCAGCCTGGCTGCGCGCCCGGGGCAGGTGGTCGCGGTGGTGGGTCCGACCGGGGCGGGGAAGTCGACGCTGGTGAATCTGCTGCCGTCGTTTTACGAGGCCACCGCGGGGCGGATTCTCATCGATGGGCAGGACATCCGGGAAATCTCCCTGGGTGCGTTGCGCGAGCGCATCAGCGTGGTGAGCCAGGAGCCGTTCCTCTTCAACGGAACCCTGCGCGAGAACATCCTCTACGGCCGGTTGGACGCGGTGGAGGCGGACCTCGTGGCGGCGGCCCAGGCGGCCAACTGCCATGAGTTCATCACGAGGCTGCCCGAAGGGTATGACAGCCGGGTCGGGGAGCGGGGTGTGAAGCTGAGCGTGGGGGAGAAACAGCGGGTCAGCATCGCCCGCGCCCTCCTCAAGGCGGCTCCGATCCTGATCCTCGACGAGGCCACGGCCAGCGTGGACACCCAGACCGAGCGCCTGATCCAGGAAGCGCTGGAGCGCCTGATGAAGGGCCGCACCAGCTTCGTCATCGCGCACCGGCTGAGCACGATCCGGGCGGCGGACCTGATCCTGGTCCTGCGCGCGGGCGAAATCGTGGAGCGGGGCACCCACGAGACGCTGCTGGAAGCCGACGGCCTGTATGCGCGACTGGCGCGTATCCAAAACACCTCGACGATCGAGGAGGGCTTCGAGCGCCTGGGAATGGGGACCTGATCGCGCGGCTGCACCCCGCCCGCGGAGGGTCCGCCGTGGCAAGCCCAGGGGCGGCGCACGGGCCGGAAGTCCGCGGAGGAGGTTGCGACCCAGCGCGGCCCCGCCCATGTTTCAACTACTGAATCCAACATGAAAACCCGTGGCGGGTCCCTGGGGTGGTTGGCCTGTGGAATGCTCCTGGGCCAGGTCCTTGCGGCTGCGGCCCAGCCGCAGCGGCTGGCGGCCTGGCGTTTCGAGGCCCCGCGCCTGGCGGCCGAGGACGGCACGGTGCCGCTCCGACAGGCCGGGGTGCAAACCGTTCCCGGCCTGGCGGGGCAGGCCGTGGAGTTTCCGTCGGGAGACGCCGTGCTGGTGTATCCCTTCTCGGCCCGCGGGGTGCGCGACCAACTCCAGCCCGGAGCCATGAGCCTGCGATTCCTCTACCGGCCGGCGTGGAGCAGCCGGGGGGTTGCTGACGGCCAGGGCCCGGGTGACGTGGCGCGTGTGCTGTCGATCGGGGACCGCCGGACGGCGCCAGGCGATGGTTGGTGGAGCCTTTCGTTCTCCGCCGACGGCACCAGGCTCGAGCTCTCGTGCGGCGCGAAGGCAAACGATGTCTGGGAGGCCAGCAGCACTCCGCTGCGGCTGAAGGCGGGGGACTGGGTGCAGGTCCAGCTGAGCTGCTTTCCAGGCAGGGTGCGCGGGTACGTGGATGACCGGATGGTCTTCGACCAGACTCCGGCGCGGCTGCCCGGGCCGGGGGGCCCGGCCCTGCGTCGGGGGTTCGCTCTGGGGGGTGGCGTGGCCGGCGGGGAACCCGCACGAGGGGCCCTCGATGAGGTGGAACTCTACGACAGCCCGCTGGGTCGGCTGGAGGCCTACAAGATCGCGCGGGTGATCAGTGCGCAGCCGGTGCCCGATGCCGGTGGCCTGGAGGTGCGCTGGCGGTTCAGGCCTTCCGACCTCATCGAACTCCAGCGGGCCGAGCGGGGGACCACGAACTGGACACGTCTCGCGGCCGGGATCGGGTTGATGAACTTCCGTGACGCTACCGTGGAACCGGGGCGGTTCTATCAATACCGCCTCCTGACGAACCAGATCGTGGCGCCCCTGGAACTGACCGGCGGCGTGCGTTTGCCGGCCGTCGAGGACCGCGGTTTCGTGGCCGTGCTGGTGGACGCGACCCTCGAGGAACCGCTCCGACCGGAGGTCGATCTGCTCGAACGCGATCTCGTGGCGGATGGTTGGCAGGTGATCCGGCGCACGGCTCCGCGCCACGACGACCGGAATTGGCGCGACAACACCAATGCCATCGCCCGGATCCGCGCCGGCCTGCAGGAATCCTGGGCGGCCACCGGTCGCCGCCTGCGCTGTGTCTACCTGCTCGGGCACGTGGCGATCCCCTACGCCGGCATGCGGGCGGAGGACCTTCATACCGGGCCGGGGAACAACCACTTCGGGGCCTGGCCGTCGGATCATTATTACGGCGACATGGACGGCGTCTGGACAGACCGCCTGGCGTACCCGGCCTATCTGTCGCCCCCGAGCCATGCGATCACCCGGAACGACGCCGGGGACGGAAAGTTCGACGCCGAATGGGTGCCGCCGAACGCGGCCGGCGACACCCGCCTCGAGTTGGCGTTTGGCCGGGTCGACTTCGCCAACCTCCCGGCCGTGGCGCCGGGCGCCCGGGGGGAGGTC
>JBBQML010000105.1:0-9952 GCA_038328885.1 Verrucomicrobiota bacterium
ACTATCTGAACGAGATCCCGGGGCTCGAGAACCCCACCAGCGAAGTCCTGGCCCGCTGGATCTGGCAGCGCCTCCAACCACGGCTGCCCCTGCTCTCCCGCGTCACCATCAACGAAACCTGCACCAGCGGCTGCACCTACGACGGCCGGGACGCCTAGTCCACCACGATGCGGTAACCGGCCGGGGCGTCCACGCGGTACTTCGGCTCGGCTTTCTCGCGCCACCACCGCAGCGAGACGCGTCCGTCCGGCACGGGGATCGAGCCCTCACACCAGTCGAGCTCGGGCTGACCGGGCCGGATGTGGACCTCCTTCCGAACGGGATCCACGACCGACAGACCCAGCACGTCGCGGTAAAGCACGTTCACGACATGCGAGGCGAAGCCGTGGTTGCAGCTCGCGTAGTCGCCATCGTTCTCCCACAACGTGCCCGTCCTCTCCGCCATGTAGAGCAGGTATCCGACCGATTCATCGAGCGTCTGCTGGCAGTGGCCGTAGCGGGAGAGCAACTCGAGCCGGAGCACATTGCCGATGAACGCATTCGCCGCCGCCACCTCCGGGTGGGCCTTGGTCTGCTTCCGTTGCGGCCCGAAATCCTCGCGCAGCGTCCGCCAAAGATCGGGGTGCGACTCCGGACTCGCGACGCCGAAATAGAAGGCGAAGTACTGGCAGACTTCCGACCGGTTGGTCGTGACAGTGAGCCGCCCGTCGCGGCGGACCGCGTTGTCGACGAAGAACCGCCCATCGAAACACTGCCGTCGGATGGTCTCGCGCAAGCGGCCGGCGTCGGTGGCCAACTCGGGCCACCCGTAGAGCGTCGCCGCGGACTCGAGAACGCGGGCGTACAGCATGTTTGAAGGGAAGTTCACGTCCTGGACCCAGTCGTTGGCCTTGGACCACTCAACGAAGACCCAGCTTGGCAACTTCTCCAGGAGGCCGTCGGCGTTGCGCAACCCCTGAAAGAACTCCAGAAGACGCTGCACCCGGGGCCGTAGCGCCTCCACCAGCGCGCGGTCTCCGCTCCGCGCCGCGTACTCCTCGAGTTCGAGCACGAACCACATCGCCCAGTTCGGGATGAACACGCCGTCCGGGTGATCCGCCGGGTAGCACATCGGCAACATGCCCTGCGGGAGCGCGTCGAACTTCGCCGGGACGAGGTAGTTCTCCAGGAAGTTGCGCTCGATCCGCGTGTCACCGCTCAGCCAGGGCGCCACGCGCGCCGTGAAGAAACTGTCGCACAACCATCCCGCCCGCTCGCGCGACGGGCAGTCCATGAAGATGTCCACCGCGTTCTGCCGGAAGGTCTCCCGCCCCGCCTCGAAAAGCCGGTTCAGGCGGGGATCGCTCGCCGCGAACTGCGCCTCCTGCACATCGGGGTTCGTGAGCTCGCGCAGGAGCACCTGGTGCAGCGTCACCTCGCCCTCGAGGGCCACGATCCTGGCGTAGCGGAGAGTGTCGGGCTCGAACGACTCGAAGGAATAGCGGCCGGGTTGAAGTTCCAGCGCCACCAGGTTCACGCAACCAAGCCGTTTCCAGTCGACGTCCCCGTCCCGCAACACCTCGTCGAACGTCAGAAACACCCGCGACGGGCGGGTCGCCTCAAGTTCCACCCCCAGGAAACCGCTGAGGTTCACCCCGAAGTCCACGATCTCGCAGCGCCCGGCGCCCAGCGAAACCGGGGTGCGGGTACTCCAGGGGGTCGCCTGGGCTTCGCCGTCCTTCCGCCCCGGCGTCCAGGCCTGGAACTCCAAGGATGGAGTCGTCTCCAACTCGCCCTCCGGAAATCCCCCCAACTGGGGCCCGATGCCGGTCAATGATCGGTCTTTCCAGGGCCGCGCCGGCGCAGGACCGCGCTCCATGGTCCCCAGCGAGACCCGGCTGATCGGTTGGCGTACCACGAACTCCGGGAGGGCCACCCGGCGCGGGAGCAGCGAAACGCCAGCGAAGGTCGTCAGGGCAGCGGCCGGTTCGGGCCGGGCCACGTTCGTCCGCCAGCCATCCCAGCCGGGGGCAAGCCGCCACACCTCCGAAAACGGCCGCTGGAAGCTGTACCGCTGCACCTTCTGCACGCGGTCACCAAGAACCCGCGCCGCAAACGCCGTGCTCCCGTCGCCGCCCGTCGCCCCCAGCACCACCCCGTCGGAAACGATCTCCGCCTGCAGGAAGGAGGGCTGGTCCAACAGGTAGTAGCTGTTGACGTTGTACCCGGCGACTTCGAGGGCCAGCACGTTCGTGCCCGGACGGAGCCACGGGGAGAGGTCCCACTCGTCGAGGCGGTAGAAACCCTGTCCGGCGCGGGCGGGTCCGTGCCCGGCGTGTCGACCGTTGACGTAGGCCCGGTAGAGGGTCGAACCGGTGACCCGCAACAGGACGCGCCCAGAGGTTGGTGCGGCAAAAGTCGCATGGAAGCCCAGGGTGAGGTTCATCTCGTGCTCCCGGCCGGTGGCCCAAACGGGCTGAGCCGCCGCAAAGCGCGGGACGGGTTCCGCCCGAAGCCCCAGGGGGCAGGCCACCGCGGCCAGAAGCAGGAAGCAAAGCATTGAGGGCGTTCTCATGGGGAAACGGATCGTGGATGAGTTCTCAAGCTCCCGCGGGATGTTTCCCCCGGTCAACCCCCCCGGGACGAAACCGCCAAAGGCCCGGCGTGGCGGACTGGCCGGGGGGAACTGACCGCGAAACACGGTAGAGTAGAGGGGAGAGCACGGGATGAGAGGCCCGAAGGCCAGTGACCGCTGCTCCCCCCTCCCTCATCGAACCGGACATGGAGATTTCCCCCATCCGGCTCTCGCCAGGACGCGTCTCTTCCGGATCGCATTCACAACCGTACCAGCCCCAACCGGACGAGGTGGGCGTAGGCGCTCACGCCCTTTCCAGATGCCAGTAGCGCCACGGGCCCCCGTTCAGGTCCCAGTTCTTCCGGAACGTGTAGCCCAGGAAATCCAGGCTCGCTCCCGGCTCGTGCAGTTTGACCACCCGGGTTTTCTCCCGGTTGAGCGAAAGCCCAAGCCGGTCTTCCAGTTTCCCTTCGATCCACTCGCACACACGCGTCCCTACGAACCGCGCCTGCACCACGGAAGTCGTCCGCATAGCGCGTCAACTTCGCTCCGGCCCATCCAGCAGGTCCATCCTTTCGCTCGAAAGCGTGGTCGAACCAGTGCAGATAGATGTTGGCCAGCAATGGACTCAAGACCCCGCCTTGCGGCGTGCCACGGTCGTTGCGCTTCACCGTCGGTGGCCCTCCGTCCTTGGTCGGCGGTTCCACCACCGGTGCCTGCAACCACTGTCGGATCAAGCCCAGCACCGAGCCGTCCACCACGCGCATCCTCTTACAAGCCAAGAGCTTGTCGTGTGGAATGCTGTCGAAGTAGCCGGCCAGGTCCGCATCGCATACCTCCGTCAGGCCCGCCTTCAGGTGCTGCTGGATGGCTCGCAACGCATCGTGCGCCGACCGCCCGGGTCGAAACCCGTGGGAACAGTCTTCGAAGTCCGCTTCAAAGATCGGTTCCAAGATCAGCAACACCGCAGCCTGCACCACCCGGTCCCGCACCGTCGGGATGCCCAACGGTCGCAGTTTCCCGTTCGCCTTCGGGATGTAGACCCGACGCACCTTCCCGGCGCGGCAGGTTCTCTCCCTGAGGCTCCGTTCGATCTCGGCCAGAAACGCCCCCTCCCCTTCTGGGGTGGCGGCGATCTCCTCGATCGTCATCCCGTCCAGTCCCGGTGCTCCGTCGTTGCGCCGCACCGCCGCCCACGCGGCCCGCAGCGTGTCCGCCCGGCACACCAGTCCGTACAGACTGTAGAAGCGGAAGCGCTTCTGTTGTTTGGCTTTCCGGCCCAGCTTCTGTCTCAGCTCCCGGAGGCTCGGCGGCAGCAGGGCCTCCCGAAAGGAGATCTCCACTTCCGCTTCTTCTGTCGTGGGGATTTGCATCCCAATCAGCTCCAGTGGCTTCTGACTCGGCTCGTTCCTGGCCAGGGCCCCTTCGTTCCCCGCCGGCTTCACCGGCGGATCCTCACTACTATGGGCCCATCCGAAACCGCGATCCGGCCCCTCCGACGGTTATGGCTTCCCATCCCGGGTTGTCCGTCCTCACTGGCCCGGACTCCGCATCGGGTCTCCCAAGTTCCTAGCGGTTCTATCTGCGCGCGCTGTCTCCTTCCACCCCGGGGAGTCCGTTTGGTGCCTGTGGTCGATGCTTCCCAAACGATGCTGGCTTCACCCCATTCGGCGGGCTGGCCACTCCCAACTTGCGTAACGAGGCCGAACCGAGTTCGCGGGATGCTACGGCTCACGCATTTGCCTGCCCCAGCTTCAACGGTGCGGGTCGCCCCACTCCCGCTTAAGGACCGGCTACATGACTTTCGACCTGCTATCATGATCAACTCCTTTCAGTTGACGAGAACCGCCAAGCTTCGCTTGGCGCTTTCCGAACCACGCGAAAACCCGATAAAGGACAAGCGGCGGTGCAGAACCAGCCGCCCGCCTCCCCTCCTGTCTCCATTCCTTCGTCTTTCGCGTGTTTCGCGTGATTCGCGGTTCCCACCTATCCCCGGTCCCCGAGGACGTAACGCCCTCGTTCAGCCACCACCCGCTCGAGTTGGAGCTTGGGAAAATGCCCGAAGTTGGTGAGCAGTCCGAGCTTCAGGCGGGTTGCCATAAGGTAGTTGTGCATCTGTGCCCGATGTTGGTCGTTCAATTCGGTCGCGGCCTTCAGCTCCAGGACAATCTTCCCATAGCAAATGAAGTCGGGTTGGTAGCTCGACCGCAAGGGGCAGCCCTTGTACTCGAGCGCCAACGCAACCTGCGCCGCGTAGGGAATTCCCCGGGCACCTAGCTCGAGTTCCAGGCACTCCTGGTATACCGACTCCAGGAAGCCACACCCCTTTTCCCGGTACACCTCGAAACACGCCCCCACGATCCGATAACTCTCCTCCTTGAACAGAATCTCCGTGTTCATGCCAACAAAAGTGGGGGCTTCGAACCACACGAAATCCGAGGAATCCAGCCCAAACCGCCAGAATCTTCATCTCCCCCCTCTCCTCCCCCCTCTGCTCCCTTTCGGGTGTTTCGCGTGTTTCGCGGTCACCCCTCCCCCCGCACATCCCCGGGTGCTCCCTTAAATCGCCCACCCTTCCGTTTGAACTGCGGTGTCGGATCCGGCAGACTGGCTGGCCAGTTTATGCTCACCTTCAGCGGACTTTCCAAGAGCTTCGGAGGACGCACCCTCTTCGAAGAGGCCGCCATGGCCATCGTGGCCGGCGACCGTGTCGGACTCGTCGGCCCCAATGGAGCGGGCAAAACCACCCTCTTCCGCATCCTCCTGGGCCAGGAGACGGCCGATGAAGGGACCGTCGCCTTCGTGCGCGGAGCGCGGGTCGGGATCCTCCCCCAGGAGAGCGCCCCGGCTGGCGAGGAGACCGTGCTCGATCTCGCCCTCGGTCACGGCCAGATGACCGCCGGTGGCGCGATGGTGGATGACGCCCACGACCACGATGCCGAGCATCCGATCGACGGTGAGACGGTCGCGAAGGCCAAGCGCATCCTTTCGGGGTTGGCCTTCCGCGAATCGGACTTTGATCGTCCGGCCAAGCAATTGAGCGGCGGTTGGGTCATGCGCGCGCACCTCGCCCGCCTGCTGGTTTGGGAACCCGACCTGCTAATGCTGGACGAGCCCACGAACCACCTCGACCTCGAGGTGCTGCTCTGGGTGCAGGAATATCTCAGGTCCTACCCGGGCGCGCTGCTCCTGATCTCGCACGACCGGGAATTCCTCAACCAGTTGTGCACCCACGTCGTGCAGATCCGCCAGGCCCGGCTCTACAAATACACCGGCAATTACGACCGCTTCCTCGAACAACGCGAGGCCACCGAACTTACGCTCGCCGCCGCCGCCAAGGCCCAACAGCGCCGCATCGACCAACTCCAGGAGTTCGTCGACCGCTTCAAGGCCAAGAACACCAAGGCGGCCCAGGCCCAGAGCAAGATGAAGCTCATCGACCGCCTGAAAGAGGACATGGTCGAAGTGGGGGCCGAGGACGCCAGCATGGGCGAATTCCGCTTCCCCCAACCCCCGCGCAGCGGGCTGCGGGCGATCCGCCTTACCGGCGTGAAGTTCGCCTACGGGGATCTCCGGATCTACGACGGCGTGGACTTCGAGGCCGAGCGCGGCCAGCGGATCGTTCTGGTAGGCCCCAACGGCGCCGGCAAGTCCACTCTGCTCAAACTCCTTGCCGGCGTGCTCAAACCCCAGGGAGGCGAGCATCAACCCGGCCACAACGTCCGCTCGGGCTACTTCGCGCAGTACCGTCTCGACACCCTGCAACCTCAACGAACCGTGCTGGAGGAAGGCTACGACACCCCGCAGCGGGTGACCGAGACCTTCGTGCGCACCGTTCTCGGGAGCTTCCTCTTCCGCGGCGACGACGTCTTCAAGAAGGTCAACGTGCTGAGCGGCGGCGAGAAGAGCCGCCTGGCCCTGGTTAAACTCCTCCTCGACCCGCCCAACCTCCTGCTGATGGACGAGCCCACGACCCACCTCGACATGGCGAGCGTGGACGCCCTGATCGAGGCCCTGCGGCAATATGAGGGGACGCTGGTGTTCATCAGCCACGACGTGCATTTCATCCGCGCCATCGCGACCCATGTCGTCCATGTCCGCGGCGGCCGGTTGACCCACTACCCGGGCGGGTACGACTACTACCTCGACAAGACGCGGCAGGCCGCGCGGGCCGGGCTCACGGGCGGCTGCCTGGGGGACGCCCGACCGACCGGGCCTTCCGGCGGCACGGCGATGCGCCAACCGGCAGCCAGTTCTGCGGGTGCCGTTGCGGCTGGCGCCCGCAAGGATCAGAAGCGGCAGGAGGCGGAGGTCCGGCAGGCCCGTGCGAAGGAGAAGCGCGGGATGCAACAGCGGGTGAAGGAACTCGAAACCGAAATCGCCAAGCTGGAAGCCCGCGAGAAGGAACTCGTCGCCGAACTCGAGCACCCCGACACCTACAACACCCCTGGGCGCCCCATGGCGGTGAACCGGGATCTGATGGACCTCCACGATCGCCTGGCGACGGCGCAGCATGCCTGGGAGGCCGCCGCGGAGAAGCTCCAGGAAATGCAGGCCGAGTAGAAGAAGTGGGGTCGCATCTAAATTGTTGACAATTAGGCCCCGGTGAACTCCCCTCGGCAAGACAATCAACAGGTGATCGGGCCGCCGAAGAGGTGCGTTTCTCGGCAGCGTTCGGGAAGATCCTGAACGATGAAACCCGGCGCCAACCGGGACTCTCACCGGAGCAACCGGGGGGAGGGAGTGCTAATTGTCAACAATTTAGATGCGACCCCAAGGTCATTCGGTGATCTCGAAACGGTACGTTCCTCCCGGGACTTCAAGCCGGACGATTCCACCGGACTGACCCAACCACTGGATCTCGGCCACCTCGGCGAGCGCCCGGCCGCCCTCGGTCAGGACAGCTCCTGCGGGAGCGGGTAGCGACACTTGGGCGAGCGTGCCCGGGGGAACCGTAAGTTCCAGGGCGAAGCGGGCGCCGTTCCGCGTCCACCGGGAGGCAATCGTCCCACGGGGCGACTCCAGCCGACCCCGGGCCCACGACAGGTCCCCGACCGGATGGGGTTGAACGAGGAACCGACGGAAACCGGCGGCCTCCGGGGCAGGATCCGGACGGAGTCCCGCGACCCAACCCAGGAACCACTCCTGGATATGCCCCAGCATGCAGTGGTTCATGGAGGCTCCGGTGTCGGCGTCCCAGGCTTCCGGCAGTGCGGTCCACCCGTTGTGCACGATGTACCCGTAGCTGCCGAGGTTGGTGCGGATGGTCAGATCGTGGATCACGTCCGACCGCCCGTTCCGCGCCAGCGCCTGCAGAAGGTACCAATAGCCGACATCACCGGCGGTCTGCTGGTCGCCGCGCTGCCGCAGATCCTGCACCAGCGCACCGAGGACCGCCGACCGGTGTTCTGGTGGTGTCAGCCCGAGGGTGAGCGCCATGCTGTTGGCGGTCTGGGGACTCCCCGCGTTCTGGTACTGATCCGGGGCGCGAAACCAGCGCTCGTGGAACGTCCGCGCCACCGCCGCCGACAGGCCCGCGTATCGCTCGGCGTCCGCCGTCCGGCCCAGGACCCGGGCACTGTCCGCAACGATGGCCGCACAACGCTGGAACGTGGCCATCGCGGTCAGTTCGGGCGGGGTGAACCGGGAAGCACCCGCCGGGTGCCCATGCCCGTAGTCATACCAGTCGCCCAAACCCGGAAGCGGAACCAAGCCGGTCGAGGTCCGCTCGAGTTGATCCACGAAGGCGCGCATCATCGGATACGCGCGTTCCAGGGTGCGACGGTCGGCGTACCACTCGAAGAGGAGCCACGGGTTGACCACCGCCGCGGCACCCCATTCGGGAGTGTAGGCGAACCCGCCGGCGAAGGTGGGGTACGCGGGGGCGACGGTGGGGACTCGACCGTCGGCGGATTGGGCGTCGATGCAGTCCAGGACAATCTTCCGATAGAGCCGGGCGATGTCGTGTCGGCCGGCGATCGATGGGCCCATCAGGTAGGAGACCTCCAGCCAGCCCAGCTTCTCCCGGTGCGGGCAATCGGTCAGCACGTGGGCCAGGTTCGCCCGCACGGCCCAGGTGATGTTCCGGTCGATCTGGTTGAACAACGCGTCGGAGCACTCGAACTCGCCCGTCTCCGCCGCCGCGCTGCCGACCCGCACCGAACACAGATCGAGGACCTCCGGGAGTCCGCCGGGGTTGGGCCGACCCGCGGGCACCGCGCCCTCGAGCTGGAGGTACTGGAACCCGGAGTAGGTGAACTGCGGCTCCCACGATTCGCGATCCTCCCCGCGAAGGGTGTACTCGAAGTAGCAGGGATGCCCAACGCCCGCCGGGTTGACGAGGCCGCGGCCGTCGTTCCGGCGCGGGGTCATGCCGTGCCGTTGTTCGGCGGGCGTCAGCCGGAGGGTCTGTCCTGCCCTTCCGCGTACGACCAGGCGCGGGATCGCCGCCACGTTCTGGCCGAAGTCGTAGACGAATACCCCAGGGGCCGGTTCGTCGACCCGCTTCGCCGGGAAGACATCCATGCGTCGCATCGGCGGGGACACCGCGGCGGTGAGGCGGCCCCCCGGCCCCTGGCTCTCCTGCGCGAACGACCAGCCCCTATCGTCAAAGCCCGGCCGGTTCCAGCCGGGAGGCAACCGCCGCGCATCATGGTCCTCGCCGCCCAGGATGGCGCTATGGGTGATCGGCCCGGACGCGGTACGCCAGGACGCATCGCTAACGACACGCTGGCGACTGCCATCGGCGAACCGGAAGTCCGCCTGGAGGATCAGCTTCAACGGGCGGTCCGAGTCGACCCCGTGGATCCGCCGGTCGCCCCGGGTCCGATAGAAGCCCTTGCCGAGCATGACTCCGAACGCGTGGGGGCCACTGCGCTGCAACGCTTCGGTGACATCGTACGTGGCATAGAACACCGTCTTGTCGTATCCGGACCAGGCAGGGTCGAGAAACCGATCCCCCACGGGCTGGCCGTCGAGGGAGAGCTCGTAGTGCCCGAGGCCGCAGACGTGAACCAGGGCGCGCTGGACCGGGCCCGGAAGGTCGAAGGCCCGACGGAACACGGGCAGGCCGTAGGTGACCGGGGCCGTGATCCAACCGGCCTGCCAGTCGGTGGGGGCCGACAGGCCCGTGGTCCAAGTCGCGTTGGTCGACCAAGGGGACGCCACGCCGGCTTCGTCCCAGACTCCCACCTTCCAGAAAACGCGCTCCCCGGGACCCACCGCCGGCCCCTGGTAGGCTCGATGCAGGGTCTCGTCCGAGGCCACCCGGCCGCTGTCCCATACGTCGCCCTCGTTCCTGGCCAGGTTCTGCAGGTTGGTGGCGACGAGCACCCGCCAGGCGCTCTGGCGGGCACCCCGCCGGTCCGCGGCCAGGATCCACGAAAGTTCGGGACGGGG
>JBBQML010000106.1:0-9935 GCA_038328885.1 Verrucomicrobiota bacterium
GACGCGCGCGGGGACGCGGGGTCAGTCCCACACATCGGAGTCGGACGCGGGGTCGGTCCCAGACGCGGACGTCCCTCCCAGACGCGGGGTCAGTTCCACACAGGGGTCGAAGGCGGGGTCGGTCCCACACGCGAGTCGCAGGGTTCCATCACGCAGTGGCGGGAGTTGGGCGGGGCCTGCCAAGCGGACCTCATCCTGCTGGTCCGCGAAGGCGGGACCTCCCGGATGGTTGCCGGCGCCGTCTGCTTTCCTTCCTCCTGGTCTCCCGCGGAGAAACTCGGCCAACCCCTGGCGGCGATCCACCAAGTCGTGCCCGGGCTGAACGAGGAACTGGGATCCGCGATCGACGGGTTCCTCGCCAGGTTGCGCCCCGGGACCACGTGGCTGCGAGCCAACTGGGGCCTCGCCCAGTCGCCCGAACTCAACCAGCACCCCGAACGAGCCCTGCCCCGACTCATGGCCCAGGCGGTCCCCGAGGAGACCTTCCTGCGCCTCGAGCACCAGGCCCTTCTGCTGCTCCCGCGCACCGGAGGGATTCTCTTCGGCATCCGCGTGGAACAGCGGTCCCTCACCGAATTGGTGCACTATCGCCCGCTTGCGGCCGCGCTAGCCCGGGCCCTCCGCTCGATGCCTGAGCCCATGGCGCGATACAAAGGACTGGCCACCGTTCGTGCCGAAGTCGCTTCCTGGCTGGAGTCCGGCGGGACCGCAACCCCGGCCGGTGCGGCGATCACGCGGCCCTGAATTCCCTGGTCTCCCGGACCAGCCCGTCCGGTCGCGCACCCGGGAGAAACCATGGTCTGCGATACCGACGGAGCGGGTGGGCGAAGAGGCGGTTGGAATTCAATGTAACAATCGAATAACCAAGTCGTTACAATCTTTTTTCCGGGCACTTTCGGAGCGTCAGGCATCATAAGAAATCGTTGACACTAGAGGGCTCACTGTTAGATTTCCTTCACGAAACAGCGGGTCCTCCCGAGAGATTCATTGGATCTGGCTGACGAACTAGCAGCATTGGAAAGCAACCTTATGGCCAAGAAAGTGACCCTGAAAAACGCGAAAGCTCCGAAGTACGTTTATAACTTCGGCAACAAGAAGGCGGACGGCGACGGTTCGATGAAGCCACTGCTCGGTGGCAAGGGCGCGAACCTAGCGGAGATGTCCCGCATCGGCCTCCCGGTGCCTCCCGGTTGCACGATCACGACCGAGGTCTGCACCTACTACTCCGCCAACAAGCGCTCTTATCCGACGGTCCTGGATGCCCAGGTCCACGACGGCGTGGCCTTCATTGAGAAGATCATGGGGACGAAGTTTGGCGACCAGGCCGCGATGCCGCTGCTGGTCTCCGTGCGCTCCGGGGCCCGCGATTCGATGCCGGGCATGATGGATACGATCCTCAACCTCGGTCTCAACGACCAGACCGTGCTCGCGCTGGTCAAGGCCACGAAGAACGAACGCTTCGCCTGGGATTGCTACCGTCGCTTCATCCAGATGTACGGCGACGTGGTGATGGGGGTGCAGAAGCGCGCCGGCGAGGACCACGAACCGTTCGAAATCGTCATCGAGGCCGTCAAGCACGAGCGTTACAGCGAGAATATTGAGGACACCGGGTTGTCCGTGGCTGATCTCCAGGAACTGGTCACCCGCTTCAAGGCGCTGATCAAGGAGCGCACCGGCAAGGAATTCCCGCAGGACCCCTGGAAGCAGCTCTGGGGAGCGGTCGGCGCCGTGTTCGGCTCCTGGATGAACGACCGCGCGATCGTTTACCGCCGCAAGTACGGGATCCCCGCCGAGTGGGGCACCGCGGTCAACGTGCAGGCGATGGTTTACGGCAACACCGGCGAGGACTCCGGGTCCGGCGTCGCTTTCACCCGCAACCCGGCCAACGGCACGAAGGAATTCTACGGTGAGTTTCTCATCAACGCCCAGGGCGAGGACGTCGTTGCCGGTGTCCGCACGCCGGAAGCCGTCGTCGAACTCAAGAAGCAGATGCCCGCCGCCTACAAGGAGCTCGACGACATCCGCGGCACGCTCGAGAAGCACTTCAAGGACGTCCAGGACTTCGAGTTCACGATCCAGGACAAGAACGTGTTCATGCTCCAGACACGGAACGGCAAGCGCACCGCGATGGCGGCGCTGAAGTTCTCCATGGACATGTTCAAGGAGAAGCTCATCGATTGGGAGACTGCGGTGATGCGGAACCCCGCCGACCAACTGGACCAGTTGCTGGCGCCGGTCTTTGACCTGGTGGAAGCGAAGAAGGCCCAGGCGATCGCCAAGGGGCTCCCCGCCGGTCCGGGTGCCGCCTCCGGCAAGGTCTACCTCAACGCCGACCGCTGTGCGGCGGCCGCTGAGAAGGGTGAGAAAGTGCTGCTCGTCCGGAACGAGACCTCCCCGGAGGATCTCCGCGGCATGATCGCGGCCGAGGGCATCCTGACGGCCAAAGGTGGCGTCAGCTCGCATGCGGCGCTCGTCGCCCGCCAGATGGGCAAGGTCTGCATCTGCGGCGCCGCCGCCCTGCAGATCGACTACTCCGCCAAGACGGTCAGCGTGCTCGGAAAGACGTACTCCGAGGGCGACTACCTCTCCATCGATGGCACCTCCGGCACGGTCTACGCCGGCGCGCTCAAGACCGCGCCGTCGGAGATCATCACCGCCACCGTCAGTGGCGACAAAGCCGCCCAGAGCACCGAGAAGTACAAGAGCTTCCTGCAGCTCATGAAGTGGTGCGAGAAGGCCACCCGCATGCAGGTTCGCTGCAACGCCGACACCCCCGAGCAGACCTCGAACGCCCTGGCGTTTGGCGCCACCGGCATCGGCCTCTGCCGCACCGAGCACATGTTCTTCGAGGGCAACCGCATCGACGCGATGCGTGAGATGATTCTGGCGGACAACGTCGACGACCGTAAAAAGGCCCTCGCCAAGCTGCTGCCCTACCAACGGGAGGATTTCGCGGGCATCTTCCGCGAACTCAAGGGATACCCCGCCACCATCCGCTTCCTCGATCCGCCGCTCCACGAGTTCCTCCCCCACGAGGAAGCTGCCCAGGCCGATCTGGCCAAGAAGATGGGCGTGCCGGTCGAGAAGGTGAAGCAGCGCGTCAAGGAGTTGCACGAGTTCAACCCGATGCTCGGCTTCCGTGGCTGCCGTCTGGGCATCGTCTACTCGGAGATTTCCGAGATGCAGGCCCGGGCTGTCTTCGAAGCCGCCGCCGAGGTCCAGAAGGCCGGCATCAAGGTGAAGCCCGAAGTCATGATTCCGCTCGTCGGGTTCAAGCGCGAACTCGACCTCCAGGTCGAGGTCGTCCACCGCGTCGCCAAGGCCGTCATGGCCGAAACGAAGGTCAAGCTGTCCTACCTCGTCGGCACGATGATCGAAGTCCCCCGCGGGGCCCTCACCGCCGATGAGATCGCCGAGAGCGCCGAGTTCTTCAGCTTCGGCACCAACGACCTCACCCAGACCGCCCTCGGGATGAGCCGCGACGACTCCGGTTCGTTCCTGCCGGCATACACGGAACTCGAGATCATGAAGAAGAATCCGTTCGCCTCCATCGACCAGGTGGGCGTCGGGCAGTTGATGAAGATCGCGGCCGAGAAGGGCAATGCCACCCGCCCTGGCATCAAGCTCGGCATCTGCGGCGAGCACGGTGGCGATCCGGACTCGGTCAAGTTCTGTCACCGGATCGGCCTGACCTACGTCAGTTGCTCGCCCTTCCGGGTCCCCGTCGCCCGCCTCGCCGCCGCCCAGGCAGCGATCGAGGAGAAGCGCAAGCTTGCGGCGGACAAGAAGAAGTAGCCGGGGGCCTCCCGCTGCAGTTAGTTCACGCGGATCACGACCGCCGCCCCGGACCACCGGTGCGGCGGTTTCGTGCAAGCAATGGGGTCAGATCTAAATTGTTGATTATTGAGGGCTGATTCCGCGCCCCGGCTCCGGCCCGCCGCGCGAGGTTCCAAACCGCGAATTCACTCCCCGCCCGGTTCCCGCCCGCCTGCCCGCGACGGCGCGAATCGGTAGCCGGCCCGTGCACCGACACTAGATGCTGCGGTCGCGCCGGGTCTGGCTCCACCTTCGCCCGTAGCGCCGCCATGTGGCTGTCCACCGTGCGTGTGCGGGTTGAACGGCTTCGCCAGGTAGTCGTCGGCACCCGCATCCAGACCCGTCACCCGATCGTCCACCCCGCCCTTTGCGGTCAGCAGCAGGATCGGCACCTTGGAGCCAATCCTCCGCGCGCCCTCCATGCGCTTCCACCAGGTGGCGCACAATTGCCAACCCGATGCCAATGCCGGCGTGTTCCCGCCTCAGTTCGGTGCCCAAGCGGTGGAAGGGCTCGAACACCCGATCCCGCTCCCCCACCGGAATCCCCGGTCCCGAATCAGCGACCTCCATCCGGAAACACGCCGGATCTCCATCCCCCCTCAATCCGACCGCGACCGTGCTCCCTTTCAGCGCGTGCTTCAGCGCGTTGTCGAGCAGATTGGCCAGAACCTGCTGGAGCGCCGCCCCGTCCACGTTCGCCACCAGGTTCTCCACCCGGGCTTCCACCTCCACCCCCATCCGCACACCCCGTTCCTCCCCACCCATCGCGGACAACCGCACCGTTTCCCGGACCAACGCCGGCACGTCGGTGGGTTCCGCGTCAATCGATTTCCTGCCCCGCTCCATCCGGGACAGATCCAGCACGTTGTCCACCAGCGCCCCCAGTCGCCGGCACTCGCAGCCCATCAGCCGCAGGGTCATGCCGCGTCGAACCGGGTCCGTCACGCGGTTCTGTTCCAGGTTGTCTGCCAACACTCCACGCCCGCGGGTTCCTCCTGCTGAACGGAAAGCCCTGGGGCCGTCAGGTGGATCGCCAACCCAAACTGCTCCCGCGAATCCCGCAGGCGAACCGTCTGACGCGCCATCTCAAAGACATCCGCCCAGCGAACCAGCGCAAACACCCGACGTCGCCTCGCGTTCCCACCCTCCAGTCCGGCTTCCGCCACTCCCGTACGCCGGATCGCCAGCCAGACGTGCCGATCCAAATCGAAGGTCATGACGTCCGTCCACTCCAACGGTGCCGTCGCGGCGGAACCAGGCCCCGGCAGGGACAACGAACGCCGCTCAGCCAACGCCGCATACGCCCTCCGAATCAGGTGACGCCGCCGGAGGTACACCTCGACCGCGCCCGGCGACTGCGTGATCAGCCCGCGTTCTCGAAGCGTGGGAATCCATGCCTCAAATTGCTCGATCGCCGCTTCGGCAACCGGGGTCGATCGAAGGTTGGCCAGCGCACGCATGGTTTCCGCCTCACCGGAACGCCACGCTTCCGGCAGGCGTTCCGCCTCACCCTCGGCGAGTTCCAGAATCGCGTGGGCCGCCACTTCGCGCACCGACAGACCCGCTTCGGTTGAATCGTCGGGTTCGGACCGAAGGAACACGTCCTGAAGAGCGCTCGCCGCCTGGGCAGGATCGCCCGTCGACCGAAGCTCCAACGCCCGATCCAACGCGGAGCGTGCCGTGGAAGATCCCGGGGCCCGCCCTCATCCAGCGCTCGTACTCCGTGGCTTGATCAACAACGGGAGGACCTCTTCCCGACCTCCCTGATCGACCGCGCGTCGAAGCATCTGGTTCAGCATACCCGCGGGAAATCCCCTCTTCGGCGCTGCCTCCAGCAACTCACGGACCCCGTCCACATCCAGGGGCTGGCTTCGAAGCACCAAGTCCCTCAACGCATGCGGGGTTGCGTCTTGCATTCCCCAGTCTCCCGTCACCACCGCCCCCAGACGAATCAAGATCTGGGACGCACCCCGCTGTCCGGGCGCGACCGCCGCCGACAAAGGCGTGGGAGCGTGAGGACCACCAACCCGGAAACTCACAGGTCGAACCGCATGGACGTCCGCCCCCGCCTTCACCAACCGCTCGATCAGGTTCGTCCTCCCCGCTTCCACCGCCGCGAACAACGCCGCGTGCGCAGGTTCCAAGCCCGGCTTCGCCCCCCGTTCCAGGAGTGTCTCCACCACCGCCGCATAACCGAGGCCCGCCGCTGCCGAGAGCGGCGTCCGGCCTTGGGCACTGTTGGGGTTCGGATCCGCCTTCGCGTCCAGCAGGGCCTCCACGACCGTCGGGTGCCCCGCACCCGACGCCGCGTGCAGTGCCGTTTCGCAGCCAGCCGACCGGTTCGCGTTCACGTCGGCCCCCCAGCCAATCATCGCCTTCACCATCGACAACTGCCCTTTCGCTGCCGCCCGGAACAACGGGGTTTGACCGTCCACGGGCGCGTCCATCAAATCGGGACTGCGATCGAACAACGTGCGGAACCGCAGGATTTCCGCCTGCTCCTCATCCATGGGCGTCGTCGCCGCCGCGAGGGCCGAGGGATCGTTTGTCGCACCCGCCTGCCGCGGCAGCGCCCCCAGCGCGAGCAGGTTTTCCCGACTCAACCGCGCCAGCGTCGCCTGCCCGGGGAAGTCACGGAGCAGGCGTTGGTACTGGGCGACGGCGTCATTGGTGCGGCCGACTTTCCGGTAGCATTCCCCCAGACGGAACACCGCCGTGGCCGCGATGGCCCGCTGCGCCTCGACCTGGGCGATGACCGCTTCAAACCCACGGATCTCGGCGTCGATGTCGCGGCGGGCTTCTTTGGCCAGGAGCGCCGACTGGAAGGATTGTTCCAACGACTCCGCGGCGCGCACGCCGGGAAGCATCATGAGCAGGAGCACCAGACGGGAGAGCGTTCTCACGCGCCCTTCTTATCGCGCCCTGCCGGAGGGTTTGTCAGGGATTTGTAAAGACGAGCGCGGCATCCTGGCCGAGGGCGCAACCCCGTTGGGGTTGGCGGCAACGGTGGGCGGTTGACCCAGAGTAGCCGGGACGCCTGCCGCTCCGCAAAACGATCAAAGCCGATCGGTTGGCGTAAATGGCAGGCCTCGTTCCCCATCGAAGGTGTCGCGCAACCGTGGGTCGTTCGGACCGCTTTCCCGACGGATCACTTCGGGCGCCACCCGCATGCCGGTGCGCCGGCGCTGTTGGCGCCCGGCCAGCCAATCCTCCCAACGCATGGGTTCATGCATGGGAATCACGGGGATTCCGGACAGCGAGAGCTTTGGCTTGTTCATCGATCAACGCCTCCAAATCTGCCGTCACGCCGTAGGCCGGCAAGCTGGCAATTCGAAAGGTCTCCGTCCAATCGAAGGCCATTTCGCCGAGTAACGCCGCGGCCATCAACTTCCTGGCGCAATCGCGTGCCGGAGGATACTCCCGCGGGTAGGTCGCCACGAGAATCCGCTCGACCAGGAGTTCCTCCGCCGGTGCGAGGCGAACCAAGCCGTGGGGCGTTTCCAGCGAGCGGACAGGCGATCTCGCCAGGTTCTCCAGATCGCCCAGCAGGTCGACGAAGACCCCGCCCACCTTCCAGTTCCGGGGACCACCCTCCGCATCGAGCCGACTCATGACCTCCTGCCTCTCCCGCAGGGATAGCATCCGCCCCTCGACCCGGCAGAGATCCACGTCCCCGGACACATACGCCCCCTCGGTGTAGAACTCGATGGCGGAGCCCCCGACCACCACCAACTCCACACCCCGATCGCGAAACACCGCGCTGCACAGGGCGGCGACTTCGAGGTTTCGCACCGTCGGGTCCGCTTCGGTTCGAATGGCCTGCAGGGCTCTCTGGACAGCTTCGGGCTCCACGCCGGCAGATTGAGGAATAGCCCGTCCCCGGACGAGCCCAACCTACCAACCCAGGGCCGGCCAGCGGTTCCCGGTTGCGACCCTCCCGGCCTTGGACCAAGCCCCCGCCCCGTTTACAACGATGCATCCGAGGGTCGCCGTCGACCCGCCGCGACCCCGCTGCATTCCACCACCGGGCGCCAAACAAATAGTTGGATCGGTATTTCGGCAGGATCTGAGTTGGAGATGTGACCCCAGGGTTCATTCATACTGCTCAACCTCGTTAGAACCGCTTGGTCATGGTAAGCGTGATCGTGTCCCCCTCCGGCCGCCGATGGGCCGATAACTCGTGCACCCACCGCAGCGAAAGGAATGTCATAGCCTTCGGGAACACCACGCTCACCTCCGGTCCAAGGCCGACGACGCTGGCTCGGCCGGACTGCCCGGTCGTGTCCGTAGTCTGCTGCTGATAGTACCCCACCACGCCCACGTCATACAGCTTTGCCAGCGTCTTGCTCGCCGCAAACTCCACCGTGTACGAATCCCCCACGGTGACCCCGGAATCGTTCTCATGGTGGAACTCGTACCGATTGAGCGCCGAGACCGCCCAGGTCCGGTTCGTGTCGACGAACCACGTCGCCCCCAGGGTGAGCATCTGCGACCAGAAGCCCTTGCCGAGGTCGGCTGCATTGCCGGGCGGAAGCGGAGGACGCGAGTCGGGAGTCTGGCCTGAAGGTGCCCAGAACGAATAGCCCGCGCCGATGTCGAACTGCCGGAAGTGCCAGGCCAGCAGGAGCGGCTCCACCTGGATGTCGTAGAGGCCGAAGTAATCGTCGTCGAGCAACCCGCCCGCTCCTTTGACCTTCGCGTACCCGAACGGCACGATCAGGTCCATGCCGTAGTCGGCGCCCAGGAGCTTCTTCCCCGTCATGTAGATCAGGCGCGGCGCATTGACATAGACCAGGGCATCGAAATCATTGAGACCGCTGCCTGGAAAGTCGTTCGCCGCGTAAAACAAGTTGTAGTCGCGGAGGTAGACCCCGGGCGGCGGCAGCGAGGGGCCCTTCACGCCTTCGACCCCCGGGGGGTAGTGGCCGGGAAACTGCGCACCGACCGACAGGGTCAGGAGCAGGGAAATGGCGGCCGGCAGGATGGCGGGATAGCGACGGAGCTTCATGGAGCAGGAGGAGTTGGTGGCTTACCTGGGTTTCGTCGTGCAAGCACCCGGCGCCTCGGCCCGGTGCAACCGATGGTAGGGACTCCGCCAAGGACTCTCCCACCGGGGTCCTTTCCGGGCGTCATGGGCGAGCTTTCCGGCGAATCGCGGACGGCGTCAAACAACATGTCGTGAAGGCCGATCGAGCCTGGCACTGTCAGGTGGAGCGCCGGCGTGGTCTCCGACCAGGCAGGGGGGAGAGTTCCGTTGCAAAAGTACCAGACGCGCGAGAAGACCAGCCCCAAGCTGGGGAGTCCGCCGGGGGACTCTCTCCGGTCAGTCATTCCGGTCATCCAGGGAGTGTGGGGAGCGTGCTGCCGGTTGTGAAGAAGGAGCAACGGGTGACCTGCCTGCCTCCGCTCTGGCTCTGTGGCAAGCCAAAGGCGGGGGCGGCCCACCGTGCTTGGGCAAACCGGGCGGCAAGCGGAGATCACCGGGCTCCCCGCCAACCTCTCATCGCGACCTGACGCGGAAGAAAGCCTCGTCGCCTGATGCCGGCACCTCGAAGACCACCCCGGGCTCCACCGCCGTGCGCGTCGTCAGCACCGCCCAGTTCCTCAAGTCGTCCGAGGACTCCAGGGAGTAATCCCCGCCGGGTGCACAGGCGACGGAGATACGGATCGTGCCTCCCGGCAGCCGGCGCACTTCGGCGATTCCGGAGGGCGGTGTCCCCGGAATCCGAAACAGTTCCTCGGTGGCGCCTCCGTTCACCTGGGTAGCCCCCCCGACCACCACTCCCCCATCTGGCAGCGCCGCCAGGCAGCGGATTCCTCCGGTGGCTCCAGGGCTATACCATACCGGGCCAAACCCGCGGTCCACGCGCCCGTCCGGGTGAAGCCGTTCAACTACCGGAGCTTCGAGCGAGCCGTCGTTCTCGTACCCGACCAGCAGTCGGCCGTCGGCGAGCTCGGCAAGCGCAACCACGGGTGGACGATTCATCGGAGGCCGGAAACCCGGATCGAGATCGCCACCGATCGTCAGTTGGAACAAGCGACCACAGAAGGAAGGATCCGCGGCCTCAGGGCACGCGTTCGCGGCGGTCGCCACCACGAGCCGCCCGTCTCGCCGCAGA
>JBBQML010000107.1:0-9891 GCA_038328885.1 Verrucomicrobiota bacterium
CCGAACCCCTGCGTGCGGCGATCACCGATCTGACCCGGACCTTTGGGGACCGCTATCCGCAGGGCGCTCGGTTCCTGGAGCAACTCGACCGTCTCCACGGGCTCCTCCGTTCGTCTGTCGCCCCCGAGCGCGAATCCGCCCAGGCCGAGTTGAGCCGGTTGCAGCGAGAGGCGCTGCTGGCCAACCCGCTCGTTGCCGGGCAACCCATCCTGTTCGTGGTCAGGCAGCAGTACCGGCCGGACCACCACAACACCGCCACCTTCTTCCCGGCCGCGCCACACGAGCACAACGACGGCGCGTTTACCCCGGGCAGTGCCCTCAAAGCCATTGATTTCGCGCGCGACGGCGAGGTGAGAACCCTCCTGGAGACCCCGCTCGGAGTGATTCGCGACCCGGAGGTCCACTTCGACGGCGACCGGATCGTCTTCGCCCACCGGACCCAGGCCACGGACAGCTATCATCTGTACGAGGTGCGCGCCGACGGCACGGGGTTGCGGCAACTCACCTTCGCCCGGGACGTGGATGATCTGGACCCGCTGTACCTGCCCGACGACTGCATCGCGTTCTCCTCCACGCGCGAACCGAAGTACTGCATGTGCAACCGGCACATCATGGCAAACCTGTACCGGATGGACGAGGACGGGGCTAACATCCACCAGATCGGCAAGAGCACCCTCTTCGAGGGCCACGGTTCGCTCCTGCCCGATGGTCGCATCCTCTACGACCGTTGGGAGTACGTGGACCGCAACTTCGGAGATGCGCAGGCGCTGTGGGCGGTGAACCCCGATGGCACCGCCCACACGCTGTATTGGGGGAACAACACCGCCTCGCCCGGAGCGGTGATCGATGCACGGGCCATCCCGGGGACGGATCTGGTCCTCACTGTTTTCGGCTCCTGCCACGATCGGCCCTGGGGCGCCCTGGCCATGCTCGACCGGCGCCTCGGCCTGGATGGTCCCGGTCCCGTCCTCCGCACGTGGCCTGCCGACGCGGAGCGGTTCGTCCGTGAATCCGGCTGGGAAATCTTCGATGCCTTCACCCAGGTGAAGCTGAAGTACGAGGACCCTTTCCCGCTCAGTGAGCGTTACTTCCTGGCCGCCCGCATGACCGGCTTGGGAGAACAGATGGGCCTCTACCTCCTCGACCTGTTCGGTAACGAACTCCTGGTCCACGCCGAGTTGCCTGGTTGCTTCGATCCCATGCCACTGGGGCCCCGCCTGCGTCCTCCCGTCATCCCGACGCGGCGCGAGTACACGGACCAGCCCGGCACACTCTATGTGCAGGACGTGTACCAGGGAACCCACATGCGAAGCGTCCCGCGCGGCTCGGTCAAGTGGCTGCGCGTTGTGGAATCCCCGGAGAAGCGGTTCTGGACGCGTCCCCCATGGGGCGGTCAGGGCCAGGCGGCTCCCGCCATGAACTGGCATGACTTCAACAACAAACGCATCCTCGGCCAGGTTCCGGTGGCCGAGGACGGTTCCGCCTATTTCGAGGTGCCGGCGGAGAGATTCGTCTACTTCCAGTTGCTCGACGTCGACGGGATGATGGTCCAGTCGATGCGCAGCGGGACCCTGGTCCAATCCGGCGAGCGCGCCGGCTGCGTCGGCTGCCATGAGGACCGCCGTCGCGCCCCGCCGCCGGCGCCCTCCACGCTGATGGCGCTGAAAGACAGGCCCGCGACCCTCGACGGCTGGAATGGCCCGGCCCGCGAGTTCAACTACCTGGCCGAAGTTCAGCCCGTGTTCGATCGCCATTGCGTCCGCTGCCACGACTTCGGCACCGAAGCCGGGCGGGTCCTCAACCTCGCCGGCGATCGGGACCTCGTTTTCAACACTTCCTACAACGAACTCTGGAGGAAGAAGCTGGTGACCGTGGTGGGCGCCGGCCCCGCGGAGATCCAGCCCGCCTACTCGTGGGGGGCCCGGGCCAGCAAGTTGGTGACCCACCTCCGGGCCCAACCGCGCTGCGCGGCCACCCTCGCCCGGGAGGACTGGGATCGCCTCGTCACCTGGGTCGATCTCAACGCTCCGTACTACCCGAGCTATGCCAGCGCCTATCCGGACAACTTCTGCGGACGCTCGCCGCTGGAGGACGCCGCGCTGGCCCGCCTCGAGGAACTGAGCGGGGTGCCGCTCCGCCAACTCGCCAGCCACACTGGCAATCGGGGTCCGCAGGTCAGCTTCGACCGGCCCGAGCTCAGTCCCTGCCTCGCCACTCTCCCCGATCCGACCGCTCCCGCTTACCGTGAGGCGCTTGCCCTGATCCGCGCCGGCGGCGAGCGGTTGGCCACTCGTCCCGAGGCCGATTCGCCGGGGTTCAAGCCGAACCCCACGGACCTGTGGCGCGAGGGCAAGTACGAGGCGCGACGGGCGCAGGAACTCCGCAACCGCGCGGCGCTGCGGGCCGGCACGAAGGTGTACGAGACGGGACGTTGAAGCCTGCTGGAGTTGCCGGACGACGCCGCCGTCCGCGTGGACCGCCTGAACGGCCGGTTGGTCCTCGTGCCCGAGTGGGATCCGCAGCGGGGCCAGTTCGGCTACACCCGGAAGTTGCGCTTCGTGTTCTTCGACCGGGGCGGACACGTCGCCATGGCCAAGCGCTACCGCGCCTACGCGCGGAAGATCGGCCTGTTCAGCACGCTGGCGGAAAAGAGGCAGTCCAATCCCGACGTGGATCTTCTCATGGGTGCCGTGAATGTGTGGTGCTGGGATCGCAACGCGGTCCCGCTGGTCCGCGAGCTGCAAGCCGCCGGGATCGACCGCATCTTCTGCAGCAACCAGCAGTCACCCGAGAACCTCAGGGCCCTGAACGAACTGGGGGTACTCACCAGCCGTTATGACATCTACCAGGATGTGATGGCCCCCACCAACTTGTCGAGGGTGCGGTGGATTCATCCGGACTGGACGACCAACGCCTGGCCCAAGGATCTCATCCTGGATCGGCGCGGCGACTGGATCAAAGGCTGGGGGGTCGAGAGCCGGGACGGCACGCTGATTCCTTGCGGCGTCATCTGTGATCGACGGGCGCCCGACTCCGCGCGCGCGCGCGTGCCACTCGACTTGAGTACCCGGCCCTACCGTTGCCGGTTCATCGACACCACGACGGCGGCGCCCTGGCAGGAGTGTTTCCACCCGGACCACCCGATGACCCGCACCGAGAGCCGGAAGTGGAAGATGGAGTTGCTGCGTTACATCTCCGAGGACCAGCGGTTGGTCACCGGTTGCGAAACGGGACATGACGCCGCCGTGCCGTTCCTGCATTACTTCGAGGGAATGCTGCTTCGCCAATGGCGTGACGGTCACCGTGAACTTCGGAGCTGCTCCTTATCATCTCACGGAAGGCGGCCTGGTGAACCCCATGGCGTTCCTGGTGACGGGGGATTAGCGGCGTTCCGTCCACCCGGAAAGTTCATGATCAACCGTGCGTTGCGCCCGGCCCATCTCCCGGCGAACGCAGCGCCGAGGCCGGCTTCGGCCGCGGTCCGGATGCCGTCTGCGATCATGAGGGCCACTGACCTCGTAGTCGCCGTGGTCGGAAACCGAGCTGCTCGCCAAGCTGATGCGACCCGTGTCGACGGGCTTGTCGACCGACCTTGCGCGTGCCCGGCGAGATGAGGTTCGCGCGCCTGTGGAACGGGAGTAGCCTGTGGTCCAACGGGTGGGGACCAGGATTGTTTCCTATCGTTTCCTATCGTTTCCTATCGTTTCCTATCGATATGCCAAAGAAATCCCATGCGCCGAGGAGGATCGACAGCGATCGACCTCGGCTGACACTGGCTTCTTGCCAAGACTCATGGGGCACCTGGCTCAGCCGGCTCCTGCTCTCGACGCTGCTCGCGGCGAACGGCGCCAGCGCCACCGGGCTGCGAACCGTGGTCATCGGGGACAGCCTTTCCGCCGAGTACGAGGCGCTTCCCGACATACCCGGCATCGAGGATCCCACGGCTTATGCAGCGGTGTCTGTCCCCGGCTGGGAATCCCGATGTTGGGTGGAGGTGCTGGGGCTCCTGCGCCCCGACACAATGGATTTCGGTGCCCGTAGGACGACCTTGCCCGGATGGGGGGACCTCCGGTTCACCGGCTACAAATACAACTTCGCGATCCCCGGGTTTCAAGCGTCCCAGTACGAGGACATCGTCAACAGTTCGCTGCTGTCGAACCCTCAACATTTGCTCTTCAAGCGGACCCTCGGCGACGTCCTGCGCAACGAGGCGGACGCCTGCGTGGTGTGGATCGGGGCTAACGAGTTCCGCGCCCAATACGGCTTCCTTTATGAGGGTGGCGACCCTGCGTCTCTCATCCGGGACTTGAGGCACGACATCGGCGAAATCCTCGACTTCATCCGCGATGAATCGACGACAATCCGCACGGTTGTCGTCACCCTTCCCGACCTCGGTGCGGCACCCACGAAGCAGGCGGCGCATCCCGACCCGGTCAAGCGCGAGCGTGTGTCGCAAGCCACGAGGCTCGCGAACCAGGCGATCAGCGAACTGGCCGCCGCACGAGGCATGGCGTTGGCGGATCCCTTTGCCCTCACCCGGCGGCTGATCGAAGGCGGGAGGATCAGCTTCGGCCCGGTCGACATTCTCCCAGGGAGCAGCCCGGACAACGACCCTCGGTACGCTTTCACGCGCGAGGGGTTGCACCCGAACACCGCGCTGCAGGTTGAGATCGCCCGCCTCGTCGTCGCCACGCTGAACACGAGCTTCGGGACGGCCATCCTCCCGATTACCGATGGCGAGGCGCTTAGCCTTCTGGGCATGAATCCGCAACAGCCCTATCTCGACTGGGCGGCAGCGCATGTCCTCGCACCGAGCGGCATGGGCGACGATCCCGACCTCGACGGCCTGGTCAACTTCGTGGAGTTCCTGTTCGACCTTGACCCCGGAATCCCGAGTGCCTCGCCGGTCGTCATCACGGCCTTGCCAGCAGGGGTGGAGGCAAGCTATCGGCCGGACCCAAGTCGTTCGCGGTTGGCGAGCGTCACCCTTCAATCCTCCGCCGACCTCGCGACCTGGACAGACGTTCCCGCAGGCAATCTCACCGCAGCAACGGATGGGCGCGTGGTGGTCCGGTTCCCAGCGACCGATGCGATGGGCTTCCTGCGACTGCGGATCGGGATCCAGCCCATCCGTTGAGCGGCGTGGGTATTCGTTGCGGGTTTGGGCCGGGTGTTACGGAAGGCGGCATTCGGTGAACTCCGCAAGGCGCGGGGGTTAAGATCCCGTGGGAGGGGACTCCGGGGTTTGGTGGACCGGCTGCAGTCGATTAATGGGGGGGCCGTGCATGCGTTCCCGGGATGGAGCGGAGCAGCCCGGACTTCCTCCAACCGGTCGATTCGTCCCGGTGAGCGCGGCGCGTCGAAAACGAGGCGAGCCCCATCCCCCCGTAGCCGCCGACGTGAGTCGGCGCTGATCCGCGGGTGCGGTCTAGCGAAGCCGGCGAACGAGAGGAGCCAGCCTTGGCGTCGGGCCAGTGGGCCGGGAAGGTAGCGAGGTAGCGCGCGTGGGTGCGGGCAAAGGCCCAGTCGAGAGGGCGCGGAGTGACCTCCGCGGCTACGGGCGAGCCCCATCCCCCCGTAGCCGCCGACGTGAGTCGGCGCTGATCCGCGGGTGCGGTCTAGCGAAGCCGGCGAACGAAAGGAGCCAGCCTCGGCGTCGGGCCAGTGGGCCGGGAAGGTACTACCGGGGCAATGGGGAATCCATGGGGTCAGGTCTATAGCTTGACATATTTGACCGCCCGGGCGGCCATCGGTTGATGGCCAGACCGCTGCGAGTTCAGGTGCCTCGTGGCTGGTATCACGTGATCAACCGCGGCAATCGACGGGAGAGGATCTTCCCGTCGGACGACGATCGTCGGCGGTTTCTGGGTTTGATCCCGCCAAGGAGGCATTCGCCGTTCTGGTCCTCAAACGCGCCGCCGGATCATCGGACACCATCTCTGATGTCGATCAGTCTATTCACCGCTGCAGCAAGGGTCATGTCGTAGAGGTCAAGAGCATCGTCATCCCCTATGCGTATGTCGAAGGCAGCCTCGATATCGCAGAGCGGATCGGTTCCTCCGATCTCGTCTGGTGGGTCGTCCGTGGACCACATGCAACACATCTGCTTTGAATCGGGATTCTCCCTGTGTTTTACGCGATACCTGGCGTATATCGCGTGGAGAACCGAATACGCGCTGTCGCGGCGGCTCTTGATATCAACGACCAAGCTCACGGCTGACGGCCCCCTCCTGAGCCTTCCGAATTGCCAGGCAGCGTTGCGGGGCCGTCATTCGGCGGAGCGCTTTGTTCGGTCACTTTCTGCTGATACCATTCCTTCCACCGCGAGAAAGATCTGGCGCCCTCGCCGGAGGGTTGTCCCAGAAGCAGGTTCTCAACACTGATGTCCTCGTCCAGTTCTGGCCAATGAATGCCGTGCCCCCCCCCCGATAAATTCCCACAGGGCACGGTGGCGCGCCAACGCGTGGGAAAGACGCGGGTACCTCGAGATGGGGACCTTCACCTCCCTCCCGTCCGAAAGGGAAACACTCAGGGCCTCGTCGGTGATCTGCACCCCGATAGCCGCAGGGCTACTGACCAATGTTGTAGTACTCATTCCAGATTTCCGTTGAACGCGCTTCGTTCTTTTCCGTGATCCGCTCAAGCCGCCGCAACTCCTCGGACGGAAACCCTCGATTCCAAGCCAAACGCACAGGAGCAAGCCGAAACGTTGCCTCCGCGTCCTCTCGTTGGGCATGGGTGTGCGGCGGCTCGTTTCGATCACCGGCGTAGAAGAAGAACCGATACGGGCCGATTCTCAGGCTGGTCGGCATGGCTCGATGATGTCACGGGTCCCGAGGCAAACAACGCTTTACCACCGAACGCAAAGGTCAGCGATCGGAGCCAGCCGCCGATGATTTTCGATTTGTGTCTGGGCGAACCGGCTGGCTACGATCCGCTGGACCGTTTTGTTGGATGTCCTCCTTCAATCGATAGTGGCCGATCACTTTGAATTTGAAGAGGATGTCCTCTTCATGAAACTTTATCATTTCGAATGGTTGCAGCTTCAATTTGTGGAAAAAGTCACCAAGTTGACAAGGTCCTCACTCGAATAAACTGGGATCTCGACGGGTCAACAGGCTGGGTGAAGAGAGCACCAGACCTGTTCGTGCTGACTGGAATCCAGTGCTGGAAGTCCTCCGACTGCTCGACCACCAGACATTCGCCGAGCGGATCAAATAGCCTGACCTGGAAAATCCCATCAGCTATGGCGACCCCTTCCGGACTCGGCGGCGGCGTTGGAAGCGTCGTCGCAGCATTGCCGGTATGACGAGGTTCGCGCCCAAGCATGGGCCAGCCCGCATTGGGTGGGGGCGCGGAGCCTTGGATGCAAAGCAGACGACTGCCGTCACCAAAGTACAGGCGACCCTCTCCGTCCAACGTTGGAGACGACCGATCACTCCCGCCCGCAAAGCTCCACCCTCGCTTGCCGGATGCCGTAATGGTGACGATCTCGTTGTTCGCCGTTCCCAAGTGCAGGGTTCCATCCGCGGCGAGAGCGGGCATCGAGAATGAACTGGCCGGGACGCCTTCGATCCAGTTGGTGCTTCCGTCGGGACGAAAGGAGAAGAGTCGTTGGTTCATGTTCGCGACGAACACGGTCCCATCGGCAGCGATGACCGCGCCGCTTCGAATCGCAGCTCGGGTAAACCGACGCCAGAGATTCGTGCCATCGGGACGGAACGCGTAGAGAGCGCCTTCGTTATCGAGGGACCCAAAGTAGATCGTGCCATTCGGGCCGACCGCGGGCTCGGCTGTGAATGGCCCACGCGCGCTGAATCGCCACTTTTCGGTCCCATCAGGTCGAACCGCAAAGAAGACCCCCACCGTGTAGCCGAGCACCTCATCGCCGTGCCCGGAGCCCAAATACACGGTGCCGTCCGCGCCGATGGCCGGCGTGGAGACGTAGCCCCGGCCACCTGTGTCGAACTCCCAGACCTTCGAACCGTCCTGCCTGATGGCCAGAAGCCGTCCGTCGTCCGCGGCGAAGTGCGCGGTTCCATCCTGAGCGATTGCAGGGGTGGTGGTCACGCTTGCCCCGGCCGGAACTGACCAGTTCACTACACCTTCCGCGGAGACCGCGAGGCAGGCGTTCGATGGCCATCCCGTTCCCAAGTAAATCGTGCCATCCGATCCGAGTGAGGGAGGAGCCAGAGTCTGCGCACCGAGCGGAAGTGACCAGCGCAGGCTACCGTTGGTCCGGCAGGCGGAGAGCAACCAGTCTTCCGCCGTTTGGACGACAATGTACGTTGTGCCATCCAGGCCGACAGAAGGCGCCGTTGTCGCAAGGCCAGGGAGGCTGGCTTCCCAAAGGAGAGCGCCGGGCGCGACGAATCCAGGAAGCACGCTCAGCCGAAATCCCTGGCTCATGATTGTGCCGACCCTGTTGGAAATCATCAGGGTGTATTCCCCGCTGTCCGCGATTTCCGCTTGGTCGATGGTCAGTGTCGATGACTGGCTTCCAAATACCCCGCATACGTCGGTCAGGTTCTGTCCGTTCCGCTGCCACTCATAGGCCATCGGCGTCGCCCCGATTGCAGCGACCTCCAGCGCTACGATCGTCCCGGGCGCGACGGAGCGATCTGTGGGAAACACGGTTATCAGAGGTGCCCCGCCAGGTGGAAGCGTTCCTGTCCGATCGGCACCCCTCCGGAACAGTGGCCACGGCGTGTTCGCTGGCCCCGCAGAACCTCGCAACGCGTGCAAGAAGGCTCCGCTGCGGTTGTCGCTGCCCACGTAGATCGTGCCATCGGACGCGATGACCGGGCTGCCGTCCCCGAACCGGCCCCCGGGTTTGAAATCCCACGCCTTCGTGCCGTCCGGTCGCAGTGCGATCAGCGCCCCACTCTCCGAGCCGTCGTCGCCCGATGTGAAGTAGACCGTGCCGTCCTCAGCGGCGGCTGGTGATGCGTTGATCCGTTGACCCAATTCAAACACCCAGTTCGTCGACCCATTGATCCCAAACGCGGCTGCGGCCGTCCACCGGCCCAGGTAAAGGCGGTTGCTCGTGCCGATGACCGCAGAGGTGTGGCCGAAGCCGGTGCGGTTGGTCCACACGCTTGAACCGTCTGAGTTCAAGGCGTAAATCCGACCGTCATTTGCCGCGAGGAAGATGCGGCCATCCTCGCCGAGCGCAGGCGATTGGGCCAAAGGCTGGCCCGTGAGGAACTCCCACTTCTTGGTTCCGCCAGGCGTCAGGGCGTAGAGCTTCCGATCGTTCGAGCCGACAAGAATCGTGCCGTCGGACGCGATGGCCGGCGAAGACAAGACGGGGCCGCCGGTCTCGAATTGCCACCGCATGCGACCGTCGGGATGGAGGGCATAGACGTTGCGGTCGTTGCAGCCGAAGTAGATTGCCCCGTCTGTGCCGAGCGCAGGCGAGGACGCGACGCGGTCGCCGGTCTGGAATTCCCACCTTGCCGTTCCGTCCGGGTTGAAGGCGAGCAGGCGATTCGCGTCGGCACCGAAATACAGCGTGCCATCAGGAGCCACCGCGATGGCAGTGGCCACCCTGCTGATAATTGGGGTTTGCCACACAACCGAACCGTCCGGACGCACCGCCAGCAATCGATCGCCCTCGCTCGGCGAATTGCCGACGATGTAGACGGTCCCGTCAGCAGCGATCGCGGGTGAGCAGCTCACCGACTCGCCGATTCTGAGCGTCCACCGGACAGTACCTGGATCTTGGGCCGTCGTGCCGAGCGTCAGGGTGGCGGGGAAAAGCAGCAGAAACCAAAGCAGCCGCTTCATTTGTATACTTCACGCCAAGGTCGGCGGGGTAGTCAACCACCCGTCGTCGATGGCTTTGTTCGTCCAGGGGGATGCGCCGGACTTGGGCGCGGCCGGTGTTGG
>JBBQML010000108.1:0-9853 GCA_038328885.1 Verrucomicrobiota bacterium
TTTCAACCGCGACATCCGCCCGATCCTCTCGGACAACTTCCTCGCCTGTCACGGCCCCGACGAGAAGGAGCGCAAGGCCCGCCTCCGCTTCGACCACCGCGACGCCCCGTTGCAGCCGGCGAAATCAGGCGCCATCGCAATCGTCCCCGGCAAGCCGACCGAGAGCGAACTCATCAAGCGGATCGAAACCGCCGACGCCGATGATCACATGCCGCCCGCGGCGTTCGGCAAGTCCGTGACCTCCGCACAACTCGACCTCCTCAAACGCTGGATCGCCGCCGGGGCCGAATACCGGGAACACTGGGCCTTTGTCCCCCCGGTGCGCCCGCCCGTCCCCACCTTCGACGCGCTCCCGACCCCGATCCGGAATCCCCTCGACGCCTTTATCGCCCGGCGTCTGCAGGACCAGGGCCTTGTCCCCGCCCCCGAAGCCGAGCGGGCCACCCTCGCCCGCCGCGTCACCCTCGACCTGACCGGTCTGCCCCCCACGCCCGAGGAACTGGACGCCTTCCTCGCCGACACCTCCCCCAAGGCCTACGAGCAACTGGTGGACCGGCTCCTGGATTCCCCGCGCTATGGGGAACGCATGGCGGTGGACTGGCTCGACGCCGCGCGCTATGCGGACACCCACGGCTATCACCTCGATTCCGGGCGCGACATGACCGCGTGGCGTGACTGGGTCATCCGCGCCTTCAACGAGAACAAGCCGTTCGACGCTTTCACCGTCGAGCAGTTGGCCGGCGACCTGCTCCCCGGAGCCACGCGCGATCAACTCATCGCCAGCGGCTTCAATCGTAATCACATGATCAATTACGAGGGGGGCGCGATTCCCGAGGAGTACCAGTACGCCTACCTCGTGGACCGCGTGAACACGACGAGCGCGGTCTGGCTGGGCCTCTCCATGGCCTGCGCCCAGTGCCATGACCACAAGTACGACCCGCTCTCGAAGGCTGACTACTACCGCCTGCTGGCGTTCTTCAACAATGTCCCGGAAAAGGGCCTCGACGGAAATCGCGGCAACGCCGCCCCGGTGCTTCGGCTCGCCTCCCCCGAACAGGAAGCCCGACTCGCCGAACTGAAGGCCGCCCACGAGGCCGCCGAGCAGCGGCTCCGGGGACCGCTCCCGGACCTCGACGCCGCCCAGGCCGCGTGGGAGCAGGCGGCCACGCGATCGGAACCCCCCACCTGGCACGTGGTGGTGCCGGCAGCGGTGCCCTCCTGGCCGGCCACCTCGTTCCGCCATCTGGACGACCAATCCCTGCTCGCGCTCGGCGACCCCACGGGCCAGGCGGAATACACCCTGACCTTCCCTTCCCCGGTGGACCAGCCGACAGCCGTCCGACTGGAGGTGCTCCCGGATCAGACGCTGCCTCAACGCGGTCCCGGTCGGGCGGCCAACGGGAACTTCGTGCTAGGTTCCGCCCGACTGTCGCAAGGCGGCACCCCGCTCCCCATCCGGGCCGCCTCGGCCGACTTCAGCCAGAGCGGGTACCCGGTCGCGGCCATGCTCGACGACGACCCCGCTACCGGCTGGGCGGTGGATGGCGGCCAGGGCAACCCTCACGCCGCGGTGCTGGAGTTGGCGACACCACCCGGGGTCGGCGCGCTGACCCTGTCCCTGCGCTTTGCCCCCGGGTTCGGCGGCCATAGCATCGGTCGCCTCCGGTTGGCCGTGACGGAGGCCGACCGACCCCACGCGTCCCCGGCGTTGCCGGCGACCCTCCTCCCGATTCTCGCCAAGACCGTCGGGGAGCGGACCGCTGAGGAAGCCGCCCAAGTCCAACGGTACTACCGCGAACGCGTGTCGCCTGACTTCGCGCCGCTCCGGGAGGCGGCGGTGGCGGCCCGGAAGGTGCTCGACGCGTTCGAGGCCAGCCTGCCCACCACCATGGTGATGGAGGAACTCGAACAGCCCCGGGAGACCTACATGCGGCTCCGTGGCGAATATGACAAACTCGGCGAACGCGTCACCGCGGGCACCCCCGCCGCCCTGCCCCCGCTGCCCCCCGGACAACCAGCCAACCGGCTCGGCCTCGCCCGCTGGTTTGTCTCCGGAGAAAACCCGCTGACCGCCCGCGTCGCCGTCAACCGTTACTGGCAGATGTTCTTCGGCACCGGAATCGTGCGCACGGCGGAGGATTTCGGGTCCCAGGGCGAATGGCCCAGCCACCCCGAACTCCTGGACTGGCTCGCCCGCGAGTTCGTCGAAAGCGGCTGGAACGTCAAACACCTGCAACGGCTCCTGCTCACCAGCCGCACCTACCGTCAGTCCACGAAAGTCACCCCCGCCTTGCAGCACCAGGACCCGGACAACCGCCTCCTCGCCCGCGGCCCCCGGTTCCGCCTCGCGGCCGAGTTCATCCGCGACCAGGCCCTCGCCATCTCCGGCCTGCTCAACCCGCAGATCGGCGGAAGATCGGTGTTCCCGTACCAGCCCTCCGGCCTCTGGCAGGAATTGTCGATGCGCGAGGATTCCCGGAATTTTTCCGCCCAGTTCTTCGTGCAGAGCAAGGGCGCGGATCTCTACCGCCGCTCAATGTACACCTTCTGGAAGCGCAGTTCGCCCCCGCCCCAGATGTCCACCTTCGACGCCCCCGACCGGGAAACCTGCACGCTGCGCCGCCCGCGCACCAACACGCCGCTGCAGGCGCTCGTGCTCCTCAACGACCCCACCTACGTCGAAGCCTCCCGCAAGTTGGCCGAACGACTCCTCCAGCGCAGCGGATCGGACGCCGACCGCATCGCCTGGGCCTTCCGCCTCGCCACCGCCCGTCCACCCACTGCCCAGGAACAGGCGGTGCTGCTCCGGGTGCTGGAGCAACAGCGCGCCCACTACCGTGCCCACCCCGACGACGCCGAGCACCTGCTCGGCAACGGGGACGCGCCCCGTGACCTGACGCTCGACGCGACCGAACTCGCCGCCTGGACCCTGCTGTCCAGCACGGTGCTGAACCTCGACGAAACCGTCACCCGCGGTTGAGACCCGTTCCTCTCCCTGTCCGCCAACCCTCCCTGCCGGCTCCCATGAATCCCCTGGATGCCCACGTTCAGCGGCTGCTCACCCGCCGCCATTTCTTTCGCCGCTCCACCCTTGGCCTCGGCACCGCCGCCCTGGCCACCCTGCTCAACCCGCGGCTGCTCGGGGAAACCACCTCAGCCGCCGGGCCGGCGTCCCACGGCTCTCTCCCCCTGCTCCACTTCGCCCCCAAGGCCAAGCGCGTCATCTTCCTCTTCATGTCGGGGGGCCCGTCCCACATCGACCTCTTCGACTACAAGCCCAGGCTCCGCGACCACCATGGCCAGGAACTGCCGGGTTCCGTCCGCATGGGCCAGCGCATCACCGGCATGACCTCCGGCCAAAGCTCCTTCCCGTGCGTGGCGCCGATGTTCGATTTCAAGCAGCAGGGGAAAGCCGGAACTTGGATGAGCGACTTGATCCCGAACATCGGATCGATCGCCGACGACCTCTGCCTGATCCGCTCGATGCACACCGAGGCGATCAACCACGATCCCGCCTTTACGTTCATCCAGACCGGCGCCCAACAACCCGGCCGCCCCAGCCTCGGCGCCTGGCTCAGCTACGGCATCGGCAGCGAGAACCAGAACCTCCCCGCCTTCGTCGTGATGATTTCCCAGGGGAGTGGGAACAAGACCGACCAACCGCTGGTCTCGCGAATGTGGGGACCCGGGTTCCTCCCCAGCCGCCATCAGGGCGTCCGCTTCCGTTCCGGCACCGGCGATCCCGTCCTCTACCTCACCGACCCTCCCGGCATCGACCGCCAGAACCGCCGGCAGATGCTCGACGGCGTCCGTGAACTCAACGAACTCGCCGCTGCCGAAATCGGCGATCCCGAAATCCAGACCCGCATCGCCCAGTACGAGATGGCGTACCAGATGCAATCGTCGGTTCCCGACCTCACCGACCTGTCCACCGAACCCGCCCACATCAAGGAAATGTATGGGATCAGGGACAGCCCGACCGACGGCGGCTTCGCCCGCAACTGCCTGCTCGCGCGCCGTATGATCGAACGCGGAGTCCGGTTCGTGCAACTCATGCACCGGGGCTGGGATCAGCACAGCGACCTCCCGAAGCAGATCCGGGGACAGACCCGCGACGTCGACCAACCCAGCGCGGCGCTGGTCCGTGACCTCAAGCAGCGCGGCCTCCTGGAGGACACCCTCGTGGTTTGGAGCGGCGAGTTCGGCCGCACCGTCTACAGCCAAGGCCAGCTAAGCCGGGACAATCACGGACGCGACCACCATGGCCGATGCTTCAGCAACTGGCTGGCCGGCGGCGGAATCAAGCCCGGCCTCGTCTACGGCGAAACCGATGACTACTGCTACAACATCGTCGACCGCCCGGTGCACATCCACGACTTCAACGCCACGATCCTGCACTGCCTCGGCCTGGATCACAAAAAGCTGACCTACCGGTACCAGGGACGCGATTTCCGTCTCACCGACATCCACGGCGAGTTGGTCCAGGGGATCCTGGCCTGACCCGCCGTGCGGCCCCGCCGGCCCGACCCCGTCGCGTCTCGTGGCTCGGCGTCCGCCAGCCTTCAACGGGGACCACGCCATCCTTGCGTACCCCGAGCACGCGGAAACCGTGCGATACGCCCCCCCCTTCATGGCTCAGCGCTTCCTCCTTCTCCTCCTGGCTTGGCTGATTCCTCCCGGCCTCGTCGCCGCCGATGTGGACGACCTGGCCGTGGTGGTCCAGTTCACCGACGGCAGCCGTGCCGTGGGCTCTGCAGCCTGGACGTGGACGTCCGGCTTATTTGAAAGAAGCATTTGACAATCAACACGGACGCACCGGAGCGTGAGGTGTGCCCGAGGTGGTCCGTGAATCAGGATGGGTCGGTTCATTCTACAGCAATGACGGCCACGAGCCCCCGCACATCCACCTCTTCAAGGGAGGCGGCCAAGCCAAGTTCTGGTTCAAGCCAGTGCGCTTGGATCGCCAGCACTTCGGGCTGAAGCCGAAAGAACTCGCCGCTGAACGCAAGATCGTGGAAGCGCATGAAGATGAAATCCTCCAAGCTTGGAACGTCTGCTTCGGGAACTGACTTCGTGCGCCCGCTGGAAGCCCACCATGGGCGCGGTCGGATCGTGATCCGATGCAGCGACGGACGGACCGTGGCGTTCGACGCTAAGCTCAACCCTGTCCTGCGCAAGGCCACCCCGGCCCAGCGGAACCGGATCGAGTGCCGCCCTTTCGGACTTCACTGGCCGGACCTCGACGAGGACCTGTCGCTCCAGGGGATCCTCGAGGGGCGCTACGGTCGCCGTGGCGGCGCCCGGCCGGGGGCGGGTCGCAAGCCTTCCGGTCGCGTTCCATACTCAACCCGCATCAAACCCGCATTGATCGAGTGGATCAAGGTGGAGGCTCAGAACCAGGGGAAGGACGAATGCTCCTTCCTCGAGAGCCTCATCGCGGGAGGGATCTCGCGAGAGACTGGTCCGGCCTCGAAGGTCTTGGCGATCGTTGAGGACGGACGAGGCGGCTACCTCCACCGCGAACTCCAGCCAGACGCCGGGGTGGCTGCCCTGCGGGCAAAGCTTGGGCTTTCCAAAGGGAAGTTCGCCGCCCTGCTCGGCGTCAGCACTCGGACTTTTCAGGAGTGGGAACAGGGCCGCAGTGTTCCCACCGGTGCAGCACGGGTGTTGCTCCGGGTTGCGAGAACCAACCCCAAGGCTGTATTGGAGGCGTGGATGCTTCGGCCTTGAGTTCCTTCACCGGTCGAAGCCTGCGCCGCCAAAAAAGATGTTCTTGTCACCGTGGTTTTGCCCGCAGACTTCTGCGCGCAAACCCCGATGACTGACCCGCATCCCACTCCGTTCGGACCCCCACGCCCCAATCGGGACCTGATACGCCGCCTGATCCTCGCCGCCCTGGGCGCTGGCCTGGGCCTGACCGGGATCGCCGCCCCTCCCGACTTCGCGCGCGATGTCGAGCCCATCCTCGTGAAGCGGTGTTCCGAATGCCACGGACCGGACGCCCAGAAGGCCGGACTGCGCCTCGATTCCCGGGAGGCCGCCCTGAAGCCCTCCAAGTCGGGGCAGCCGGCGATTGTTCCGAGCCGTCCCGCCGAGAGCGGGTTGGTCAAGCGCATCACTTCGGCCGATCCCGACGAGGTCATGCCGCCCAAGGGCGCGCGCCTGACCGCCACTGAGGTCGAGGTCCTGCAGCGCTGGATCGAGTCGGACGCGCTCTGGCCGGTCGCGGATCCTCGCGAACACTGGGCCTTCCGAACTCCGACCGCCGCGGAACCACCGGCGGTGACGAACGTCGCCTGGCCGCGACACGAGCTGGACCGCTTCGTGCTTCACCGGCTTGAACGGGAGGGTCTCGAGCCCGAGCCCGAAACCGACCGCCCCACCTTGCTGCGGCGGGTCAGCTTTGACCTGACCGGCCTGCCCCCGACGCCCGCGGAAGTCCGCGCCTTCGAGAGCGACACCTCCCCCGAGGCCTACGCACGGGTGGTCGAGCGTCTGCTCGCCTCGCCCCACTATGGTGAACACCTCGCCCGCGGTTGGCTGGACCTGGCGCGCTACGCGGACTCGAACGGTTACCAGGTCGACCTGGCCCGCTCGATCTGGCCCTACCGCGACTGGGTCATCGAGGCCTTCAACCGCAATCAGCCGTTCGACCAGTTCACCATCGACCAACTCGCGGGCGACCTCCTCCCCCAACCTACCCTTGCCCAGCGGGTCGCCACCGGTTTCAACCGCAACACCAAGATCAACGATGAGGGCGGCGGTGACGCCGAAGAGTACCGGGTCAAGGCCGTCAAGGATCGGCTCGCCACCCTCGGGACGGCCTGGCTGGGGCTCACCCTGAACTGCGCCGAGTGTCACTCCCACAAGTACGACCCGATCTCGCACGAGGAGTACTACCGCCTATACGCCTTCTTCAACAACACCACCGACGGCGGCAACTACAGCACCGCACCAACCGTCGAGGTCCCCAAACCGGACCTGAGCGCGGCCGAGAACCACCTCCGCGCCCGACTCGTGGAAACGCAGCGCCAACTAGCCACGGTCGAAGCATCGCTCGCCGCCGAACGGCCGGCGTGGGAACAGGATCTCGCCCGCAAAGGAGACGTTTGGCATGCCCTCTCCGACCTCCGCACCGTCTCCACCGGCGGCTCGAGTTACACCAATCTCGCCGACGGCTCCGTCCTCGCCACCGGCGTCAACCCGATCTACGACACCATCCAGGTCGAGGCGGAAACGGACCTGACCGGGATCACCGCCGTGCGGCTGGAGGTATTGCCGGACCCAAGCCTGCCGAAGCAGGGCCCGGGACGCTGGGGCCAGACCGGCAACTTCATTCTCGATGAACTCTCGCTGAGCGCGGTCCCGCGGGAGGGCCCCGCCCCGGCCTCGACCAACGTCGCCCTCGCCCGGGCCACCGCGGACTGGGAGCAGCATTATTACCGCGCCGAACACGCGATCGACCGCAACCCCAAGACGGGCTGGGCGATCGGCCCCCGCTTCGGCCAGCCTCATTTCCTGATCGCCGAACTCGCCGAACCCATTGGCTTCACGCGCGGCACCCGGCTTGGGTTCCGCTTCGAGCACTACCACGGCAGCAGCCATACCATCGGCCGGTTCCGGCTCTCCGTGACCCGCGAGCGAAACCCGCTGGCGTGCTGGCCGATCCCGCCGGAGATCCGGCCCATCCTCACCCTACCCACCGGGGAACGAACCCCCGAGCAGCAGACCCTGCTCGCCCGCTTCCAACGGGCCGCGTCCCCGGAGGTGCGTGCCCTCGAACGGGAACGACTCCGCATCGAGGAGCGGCTCGGGGAGTTGAGCAGCCGCAAGTTCTCGACGCTGGTCGTTCAGGAACGCAGCGAACCCGAACCACGCCCAACCCACGTCCAAAACCGCGGCAATTTTCTCGACCCCGGAACCGCCGTCACCGCAGGCGTTCCCGCCGTGTTCCCCGGCCTCCCTGCGGGCCAACCCGCCAACCGCCTCACGCTCGCCCGCTGGTTGGTGGATCCCGCCCACCCCCTCACGGCCCGCGTCGCGGTGAACCGCTTGTGGGAACACTGCTTCGGCACCGGCCTGGTCAAGACCAGTGAGGACTTCGGCCGGCAGGGCGAAGCCCCCTCCCATCCCGAGTTGCTCGACTTCCTCGCCCGGCGCTTCGTGAACTCCGGCTGGGACACAAAGGCCCTCCTCCGCGACCTCGTGCTCTCGGCCACCTACCGGCAGAGCGCCGCCGCAGATTTCACCCGGCTCGAACGGGATCCCTACAACCGCCTCCTCTCGCGCGGCCCGCGATTCCGCCTCGACGCCGAGACGATCCGCGACCAGGCCCTCGCGGTGAGCGGCCTGCTCAACCCCCAGGTCGGCGGCCCCAGCGTCCATCCCGTCCAACTCCCCAACCTCTGGAAGGAGATCGGCTTCCTCCGCCCGGAGATCGGCATGGACGAATGGCCGTTGAGCGAGGGGCCCGACCTCTACCGCCGCGGCGTGTACACCTTCTGGCGACGGGTCTGCACCTACCCGAGCTTCGCCACGTTCGACGCCCCCAGTCGGGAGGTCTGCGTCGCTCGTCGCCCGCGCACCAATACCCCGCTCCAGGCGCTCGCCGCGCTCAACGACCCAACCCTGCTCGAGGCGGCCCGGGTCTTCGCGCAACGGATCCTCACGGAGGGCGGTCCCAGCGCCGAAGCCCAACTCACCTTCGCCTTCACCACCTGCTTGGGCCGCCAACCCACCACCGCCGAACGGGACCGACTGCTGGCCTTCCACACCCAGCAACTCGAGGGCTTCCGTCGCGACCCCGGGGACGCCGAAACACTCCTCCAAACCGGTTCCGCTCCCCGCCCTCCCAACCTCGATCCCCAACGCATCGCCGCCTGGATGATGGTCGCCAACGCCCTGCTCAACCTCGACGAAACCCTCACCAAAGGCTGAGGAGCCTTCGGCGTCTGGAGTGGGGAGTGGGGGGTAGGAGCCCGACTCCGATCCCCGACCGCCAACCAAGAAAGAGACCACACACTGGGGACTGGAAATTGTGGATTGGTGATTGATGATTGACGATTGCCCGAACGACCGAAGCAGCGCCCCCAATCACCAATCACCAATCCTCTACGCCCCACGACGCCCGACGCCCGACACCCGACGCCCCTCCATGACTCCTTCCCTTGAACTCCTTCGCGCCCGCACGCGCCGGCGATTCCTGCAGCAGTGCGCCACCGGCATGGGCGCCCTCGCCCTCGGGTCGTTGTTCAATCCCCGCCTCCTCGGTGCCGCGCCGTCGGCCCAGACCAACGGTTCCCTGCCACCCCTGGGCCCGAACTTCGCCCCCAAGGCCAAGAACATCATCTACCTCTTTCAGTCCGGCGGCCCTTCGCACCTCGACCTCTTCGACCCCAAGCCGGAGCTGACAAAGCGCAACGGCCAGACGGTACCCGAGGAGCTGGTGAAGAACATCCGCCTCGCCCAGATCGGCAAGAACGCCAAACTGCTCGCCTCACCCTATCAATTCGCCCGCTACGGCCAGTCGGGCGTCTGGCTGAGCGAACTCCTCCCACACCTGCGGAGCATCGTCGACGATGTCTGCTTCCTGCAGGGCTTCCACTCCGAAGCCTTCAACCACGACCCGGCGACGATCTTCATGAACACCGGCGCGCAACTCGCGGGCCGTCCGGCGATGGGATCCTGGTTCAGCTACGGACTCGGCAGCGAGAACCGCGACCTGCCGGCCTTCGTCGTCCTGATGACCGGCGTCGGCCAACCCCTCACCAATGCCGCCTGGGGCAGTGGCTTTCTCCCCACCACCCATCAGGGCGTGACCCTCCGTTCGCAGGGCGATCCGGTGCTCTTCGTC